>NZ_JASCON010000108.1:0-15586 GCF_029959585.1 Pseudomonas sp. PS02302 | reverse complement strand
CCGCCGCCGGGTTAAATGGGTGGGGGTGGGGGGGGGGCCCCCCCCCCCCCGGCCCTCTCCCAGGGGGAGAGGGGGAAAAACGGTCGGGTGCTGGCTCGGCCCTCATCCAAGCCCTCTCCCAGGGGGAGAGGGAGAAAAACGGTCGGGTGCTGGCTCGGCCCTCAGCCCGGCCCTCTCCCGGAGGGAGAGGGGGAAGAGCAATCGGGTGCGGGCTCAACCCTCACCTCCGACCCTCTCCCAGGGAGAGGGGAAGGCGTCAGCCCTAGCGCTTGGCCTTGCGCTTGTTGCGGTACTGGTCGATGACCACGGCGACCACGATGATCAGGCCCTTGATGATGTCCTGGACGTAGGCGTCCACCCCGAGGAAGGTGAAGCCGCTGGCCATGGTGCCGAGGATCAGGGCGCCGATCACGGTGCCGGTGATGCGCCCTACCCCGCCTGCCAGGCTGGTGCCGCCGATCACCGCCGCGGCGATGGCGTCCAGTTCGTAGGACATGCCCATGCCGGCCTGGCCGGTGGCGGCGCGGGCCGAGGCCACGACCCCGGCCAGGCCCGCCAGCAGGCCGGCGATGCTGTAGACGATGATCAGGTGCTTCTTGACGTTGATGCCGGAGATGCGCGCGGCCTGCATGTTGCCGCCGATGGCATAGGTGTACTTGCCGTACTTGGTGTAGCGCAGGGCGATGTGGAAGATCACCGCCACCACCAGGAAGATGATCACCGGCATGGCCCCGGCGCCGATGGCGGTGTAGTTGTCGGACAGCATGCTGATCGGCTGGCCTTCGGTGTAGTAGCGCGCCAGGCCGCGGGCCGAGACCATCATGCCGAGGGTGGCGATGAAGGGCGGGATGCCGGTGACGGCGATGATGCTGCCGTTGATGGCGCCGGCCAGCAGCCCCACCCCGAGGCCGGCCATGACCGGCACCCAGACCGGCAGGTCGGTCAGCGAGGGAAACACCGCCCGGCCGAAGTCCGAGCCCTGGGCCAGACTCGCCGCCACCATGGCCGACAGCGCCAGCACCGAACCGGAGGAGAGGTCGATGCCGGTGGTGATGATCACCTGGGTCACGGCGATGGCCAGCAGGCCGATGATCGAGACCTGCAGGATCATCAGCACCAGGCGCTGGGAATTCATCAGGAAGCTCTGGTCACGCAGGACCCAGCCGAAGGCCTCGAAGGCCAGACCGATGCCCAGCAGCACCAGCAGGATGCCCAGTTCGGTGGGAATGCGGCGCCGCGGGCGCGCGCTGGGTAGTTCGGCGGTTTTCTTGTCCAGGAGGGCACTCATCTTGTTCTACCTCTTGTATGCCGGGAGCGATGGGCGCAGCCCACCGTGCGAAGGGTGCGCTAGTGCAGTACGGGATTGCCCGAGGCCAGGTGCATGACCCGCTCCTGGGTCGCTTCGCCGCGGTCGAGAAAGCCGGTGACGGTGCCTTCGTGCATCACCATCACCCGGTCGCTCATGCCCAGGACCTCGGGCAGTTCGGAAGAAATCATGATCACCGCCAGGCCTTCGGCGGCCAGCTTGGCGATCAGCCGGTAGATCTCGGCCTTGGCGCCGACGTCGATGCCGCGGGTGGGTTCGTCGAGGATGAGGATGCGCGGCCGGGTCATCAGCCAGCGGGCGATCAGCGCCTTCTGCTGGTTGCCGCCGGAGAGATTGGCGATGCACTGGTCCAGCGAAGGGGTCTTCACCCGCAGTTGCTGGCGCATCTCCTCGCAGAGCTGATCGAGGCGCTGCTGCTGCACGAAGCCGCCGCTGGCGAAGCCGCCCAGCACCGCCACCTCCATGTTTTCCCCCACCGACAGGCAGGGAAAGATGCCGGTGTCCTTGCGGTCTTCGGTGAGCAGCGCCAGGCCTTTCTGGATCGCCAGATGAGGATCGCTCATGCGTATCGGCTGGCCGTCGATGCGGATCTCGCCGGCGGTGGCCGGGGTCACCCCGAACAGCGTCTCGGCGACATTGGTGCGCCCCGAGCCCATCAGTCCGGCGATGCCCAGCACCTCGCCGGCGCGCAGGTCGAAGGAGATGCCGGAGAACACCCCGTCCAGGCCCAGGTCGCGCACCGACAGCAGCACCTCGTCGCGCGGCGCGGTGCGCTCCGGGAACAGCTGGGTCAGTTCGCGCCCCACCATCATGGCGATCAGGCCGTCGCCGTTCAGGCTGTCGGCGCGCTGCAGGCCGATGTACTGGCCGTCGCGGAACACCGCGACCTCATCGGCGATCTGGAACACCTCGTCCATCTTGTGGGTGATGTAGACGATGCCCTTACCCTGGGCCTTGAGGTCGGCGATGATGGAAAACAGATGCGCCACCTCGGTCTCGGTGATGGCCGAGGTGGGCTCGTCCATGATCAGCACATCGCTGTCGTAGGACACCGCCTTGGCGATCTCCACCATCTGCCGCCCGGCGATGGACAGACTGCCCACGCTGTCTTCCGGGTCCAGGGCGATGCGCAGCCGGTCCAGCAATGCCTGGGTCTGGCGACGCATCTTGCCGTGGTCCACCAGATGCAGGGCATTGAGGGGTTCGCGACCCAGCCAGATGTTCTCGGCGATGGTCATGAAGGGCATCAGGTTGAGTTCCTGGTGGATCATGGCGATCCCCGACTGCAGCGCCTGCAGCGGCGTCTCGAAGCGCACCGGCACCCCGCGCAGCCGCACCTCGCCAGCGTCGGGCTGGTAGATGCCGGCGATGATCTTCATCAGTGTCGACTTGCCCGCGCCGTTCTCGCCCATCAGCGCCAGCACGGTGCCGGGACGCACCCGCAGCTGCACGTGGGACAGCGCCTTGACGCCGGGAAACTCCTTGGTGACGTCGACGATTTCCAGCAGGTATTCGCCGGGCGCGGCCGTGGCCACGGTGGCGGGAGCGGCGGCAGGGGTGGCGGAACTGAGCATGATCACGATCTCCTCGCGGGCGCCGACCAGGCGGCGCGGGTCGCTGGTCAGTAGAGGGCGCTGGGCGAAGGGCTCGCCATGACGGCGCGGGCCAGGTGCAGGCAGGCACCTGGCGGACAGGCGATCGGAGACCCATACAGGGACAGGGAGCGGGATGGCATGACGGCACCTTTTATTCTTGTTGAAGGGTGCGCTCGCCGGGGCGAGGCACCGCTGTACGTCTTGGCTTGCCCTCGACTCTATTGGAAAATAAATTCCAGTCAATATCTTTTTGGAATTTTTAGGTGATAATCATCGCGGGTTCGCAACCCGCCCGGCACCGCTGGCAAGGCCCCAGATAGACAAACGGGCGGTCCATTGCCGGACTGCCCGTTTGCTCTGGAAAGCCGTTCTGGCGCGGCGCCCCGCCCTCCTTCCAGGACGGCGCAGGCGCCTCAGGTCATTTGGTCATGGCCTGGAATTCGGCGACGTTCTCCGGGGTGATCAGGCGGAAGGGAATCAGCACGTTCTGCTCGCCCGGGGTCTTGTTGATCATCTTCAGCGCCGCATCGAGGGCCCCTTCCGCCTGGCCCTTGGCGTCCTGGAACACCGAGACCGTCACCAGGCCGCGCTTGATCGCGGCCAGGCCGTCGGGCGTACCGTCGACGCCGGTGACCATTACGTCCTTCTTGCCGGCCTGGCGCAGGGCCATGGCCGCGCCGATGGCCATCTCGTCGTTGTTGGCGAAGATGGCGTTGAGCTCCTTGCCGGCCAGCAGCCAGTTGCTGGTCAGGTCCATGGACTTGTCGCGCTGCCAGGCCGCGGTCTGCTCCTCGACGACCTTGATGCCCGGATACTTGGCCAGGACTTCCTTCACCCCGGCGGTGCGGTTGTGGGTGGAGTTGTTGGCCAGATCACCCAGCAGGATGGCCACCTGGCCCTTGCCGCCGAGCTTGTCCGCCACGTACTGCGCCTGCAGGCGGCCGGCCTCCTTGTCGTCGGAGGTCACCGCCACCACGCCCGCCGGCAGGGTGGGCTCGTCGGGGCGGCGGTTGATGTAGACGATGGGCACGCCGGCCTTGGTGGCGGCCTCGGTCAGGGTCCGGGTCGCGGCGGTGTCCACCGGATTGACGATGACCGCATCGACCTTCTGGCTGATGAAACTCTGCACCTGGGTGAGCTGCTTGACCACGTCGTTGCGGGCGTCCTCGAATTGCAGCTGCACGCCGTCGGTCTTGGCCTTCTTGGTCATGTATTCGCGGACATAGGTAAGGTAGTTGTCGTCGAACGACGACATGGTCACCCCGACCTTGAGGTCCGCCAGGGCCGCGCTGCTGCCCAGCAGCAGCGACAGCGACAGCGCCAGGGTGGCAAAGCGAGTTTTCTTCTGCATGGTTCAGGCTCCATTCGTGGGGTGGCGATCAGCAAGGGGATCAGACGGGCGCAACGGCCAGGCGCACCTCGGGGGCCGCGCCGTCTTGAACCGGGCGGAGCCTGGGCGAACGCTGGAAAGACGCGGGAATCAGTGCGGGCGGTAGAACACCGCGGCGCCGGGCGAGGCGCAGAGCACGGCGCCGCTGCGCTCGTGGCAGAACAGCCGGCCGAGCAGGGCGAGCAGTCGGGAGGGACGCTGCACCTTGAGGCGGTGCACGGTCGCGAGGGGGAGACGGAAGGAATGCGTGGAGTGGTTCATGTGACGGCACCTATTATTGTTGTCGGGGCGCGCGGCCCTGGTGACTCGTTTCTGCAACTGCTCTCGACTCTATTGGAAATTTAATTCCACAACAAGAGAGAAATAGAAATTTCATTCGACATGCAAGTGCGACGGCCGCGCCCGCTCCTGGGTGTCTGCCAGCGACGCTTCCGGCACCCGCGCAACGGCCTCTGGCGCCAGGCTTTCGCCCGCACGGGCACTCTCGCGCGCCGCCGCCAGGATCGCCTGGCAGGCCAGCGTCTCCCGCGCGGCGACCGGCAAGGGCGCGCCCTGGGTAAGGGCCGCCAGCCAGCCCTGGTAGAACAGATCCCAGCGGCCCCGTTCGCTCGGTACCCGCGAACGCTCCTCGCCCACGCTCAGCCAGCCCCAGCGCTGATGCTCCTCGGCGCCCCAACTGGCTTTTTCGCTGCGCGGGGTACGCCCCTGGCGCAGGGCCGCGGCCTGGCCATCCAGGCCATCGACGCTATAGACGCCCCGCTCGCCGACCACCCGCAGCCGCTGCGGACAGTTCTGCAGACCGCTGCCCGAGAGGTGCGAGACCTCCCCCGAGCGATGGCGCAGGGACAGAAAGAATTCCCGCTCCCGCGCGGGATCGCCGCGGGGGAACTGCGCCTCGGCATAGACCCGTTCGACCGGCCCGAACAGCAGCAGCGCCTGGTCCACCAGATGGCTGCCCAGTTCGAGGAGCAGGCCAGCCTCGGTGCCCAGGCCCGCCGCGGCCAGGTCGGTCAGTTGCAGGCGCGACTCGAAGAGGCGTACCCGGCCCAGGCGCTTTTCGCGCAGCAGTCGAGCCAGGGTGAGCAGGTCCGAATCCCAGCGGCGCAGCTGCTGGACGCAGAGCGGGACGCCCCGCCGTTCGGCCAGCGCCACCAGGTCCTCGGCCTCTGCCAGGGTGCTGGCCAGCGGCGCCGCGCAGACCACCGGCAGGTCCCGCCGCAGCGCTTCCCGCACCTGCGCCGGACGTTCGCCGAGAGGCGTGGCGATCACCAGGCTGTCCACCCCGGCGGCGATCAGACTGCCCAGGTCGGGATGGCCGACGACGCCGGGATACGCCCGGGTCAACTCGGCATGCTGCGTCGGCGAGCCGCATACCACACCCACCAGTTGGGCGCCCGGGATGCTGGCGATCAGTGGCGCCTGCAGCAGGCGCCCGAGGCCGGCATAGCCGACCAGTCCGATTCTCACGGCCGAAGCCTCCCGTGCAGGCCGCACAGCCCCGCGTGCGTGGCAGGCGGGGCGAGCGACCTAGGCGTAGAAAGCCGGTCGGCTGGGCAGGGTCACCGGCTCGATGGCGCCGCTGTCCTGGGCCTTGATGCAGGCGTCGGCGGTGACCGCGGCGATGTAGCCGTCCCAGGACGACGGCCCGGTCAGCTGGCCGGCGGCCAGATCGTCGATAAAGGCTTGCAGCTCCACGTCATAGGCAGCGATGAATCTGTCCTTCCAGTCCATGAGGATCTCGTTGGACAGTCGCGCCTCGCTGCGCAGCTGCACCGAGGTCGGCTCCGGCAGGCGGGCGATGCCGCGCTCGCCGACGATCTCGCACTGGATGTCGTAGCCGTACTGGCAATTGACGAAGACCTCGACGTCGATGCGCACGCCCTTGGCCGTTTCCAGCAGCACCACCTGGGGATCGCGCAGGTGCTCGCGCGCCGCTGGCGCCTTGCGCGGAAAGACCACCTGGGCGGACACGTAATGATCGTCCAGCAGCCAGGCCAGCACGTTGATCTCGTGGATCAGGGTGTCGGTGATGGCCATGTCGGTGCTGTAGTGCTCGCTCACCGTGGGATTGCGGTGGGCCGCATGGATCATCAGCGGCGCGCCGATGCGATCGGCGTCGACCACCGCCTTGAGCTGGCGATAGCCGGCATCGTAGGGCCGCATGAAGCCCACCTGCACCAGGCGCTTGCCGTGGGCCTGCTCGGCTTCGACGATGCGCCGGCAGCCCTCGGCGGTGGTCGCCAGGGGCTTTTCGCAGAACACCGGCTTGCCGGCGGCGATGGCGGCCAGCACGTACTCCTCGTGGGTCGGCCCCCAGGAGGCGACCAGCACCGCCTGGACGTCCGCCGCGGCGATCAGCGCATGGCCGTCGGCATAGACCTCCGCGGTGATGCCCAGCTCCTGGACCACCCGGGCGGCCTGGTCGGCGTTGATGTCGGTCACCGCCACCACGCGACTGCCCAGCAGGGTGTGGCTCAGGCGGCGGATGTGTTCGCGGCCGATGGCGCCGGTCCCGATGACACCGATGTTCAAGGTCATGACTTCATTCTCCGATTTGGACTTGTTATGGAGTGAGCGGCGCTCAGTACTGGCGGGCCTGGGCGGCGTTTTCCCTGAGCACCCGGGCGACGGCGGCGATCTTTTCGCTGGTGGAGACCTCGGCGCCGCCGACCCGCCACCAGGACAGGTAGCCGTGCAGCATGGTCTTGGGCAGCACTTTGATGTCGATCAGGGTGGAAACCGTCTGCCGACGGGCATCGGCCAGGGCCGCTTCCAGCTCCTCCAGGGTGCGCACGCTATAGGTCTTGCAGCCGTAGGCGGCGGCGCTCATGGCGAAGTCCACCGGCACGAAGTCGCCGTCGAGCTTGCCGGTCTCCGGGTTGCGATAGCGGAATTCGGTGCCGAAGCTGCCCATGCCGTGGCCGACCTGCAGGTTGTTGATGCAACCGAAGGTCATGTTGTCGAGCAGCACCACGTTGATCTTGCGCCGCTCCTGGATGGAGGTGGCCAGCTCCGAGTGCAGCATCTGGTAGGAACCGTCCCCCACCAGCGCATAGACGTCGCGCTCCGGTTCGGCCAGCTTCACGCCGAGGGCGGCGTTGATCTCGTAGCCCATGCAGGAATAGCCGTATTCCAGGTGGTAGGTGTTGACGCCCTTGCTCTGCCAGGCGCGCTGCAGATCACCCGGCAGGCTGCCGGCGGCGGCGACGATGATGGCGTCGTCGTCCAGTCGTTCGTTGAGGCGGCCGAGCACCTGGCTCTGGGTGAGGGACGAGCCGGTCAGACGGACGAATTCCTCCAGCACCGCGCGCGGCAGGTCGTCGTCGATCTCCGGCACGAAGTCGGCGCCGGTATAGCCGACCGCGTAGACCCGCTCCACCTCCTGGCGATAGCGCTCACGCGCCTCCCCCACCTGGCCGCTCCAGCCGGCGCGGTAGTCGGTAGCCCCTAGCGCCTCGGTCAGGGCGTCGAGGGCTTCGCGGGCATCGGCCACCACGGCCAGGCCATCGAGCTTGCCGGCGTCGAAGGCAGCCACGTTGAGATTGAGGAATTCCACCTCGGGATGCTGGTAGAGCCACTTCGAGGAGGTGGTGAAATCGGTGTAGCGGGTGCCGACGCCGATGATCAGATCCGCTTCCCTGGCCAGCAGGTTGGCGGCCAGGCAGCCGGTCTCGCCGAGGCCGCCGACATTGAGTTCGTGGCTGGAGACGATGGCGCTCTTGCCGGCCTGGGTCTCGGCGAAGGGAATCTCGAAGCGCTCGGCGAAGCGCTGCAGGGCCGCGGCGGCGCCGGAATACTTCACCCCGCCGCCACAGATCAGCAGCGGCTTGCGCTTGCGCCTGAGCAGCTGCACCGCCTCCGCGATGGCGGCGACCACCGGCGGCCGGCGATCCAGGCGGTGCACCCGCTTGGCGAAGAAGTAGTCCGGATAGTCGTAGGCCTCGCCCTGGACATCCTGGGGCAGCGCCAGGGTCACGGCGCCGGTCTCGGCCGGATCGGTCAGCACGCGCATGGCATTGATCGCCGCGCTCATCAGCTGCTCGGGCCGGTTGATGCGATCCCAGTACTTGCTCACCGCGCGGAAGGCATCGTTGGTGCTGATCGACAGGTCGTGGAATTGCTCGATCTGCTGCAGCACCGGATCGGGCTGGCGACTGGCATAGACGTCGCCGGGCAACAGCAGCAGCGGGATGCGGTTGGCGGTGGCGGTGGCCGCGGCGGTCAGCATGTTGGCCGCGCCCGGACCCACCGAGGAGGTGCAGGCGTAGATCTGCCGACGCAGCTTCTGCTTGGCGAAACCCGTGGCGGCATGGGCCATGCCCTGCTCGTTGCGCCCCTGGTGCACCACCAGCTCTCCGGCGTCCTGCTCCAGCGCCTGGCCCAGGCCGAGCACGTTGCCGTGGCCGAAGATGGTGAAGACGCCGGCGACGAACCTGGTCTCGACGCCATCGACGCTGAGGTACTGGTTGTCGAGAAATTTCACCAGGGCCTGGGCCATGGTCAGACGTTGGGTGCTCATGGCTTCTCCCCGGTCACTTGGCGGTGGGCATGCTGAATTCGGCGCCCTTGGCGATGCTGTCGGGCCAGCGCTGCATCACGCTCTTGTAGCGGGTGTAGAAGCGCAGGCCTTCCTCGCCATAGGCGTGGTGATCGCCGAACAGGGATCGCTTCCAGCCACCGAAGGAATGCCAGGCCATGGGCACCGGGATGGGCACGTTGATGCCGACCATGCCCACCTTGATGGTGCGGGCGAAGGCGCGGGCGATGCCGCCGTCACGGGTGAAGCAGGAGACGCCGTTACCGAATTCGTGGGCGTTGATCAGTTCCACCGCGCTGGCGAAGTCCGGTACCCGCACGATGCCCAGCACCGGACCGAAGATCTCTTCCTTATAGATGGTCATCTCCGGGGTCACGCCGTCGAACAGGGTGGCGCCGACGAAGAAGCCGTGCTCGGCGCCGGGCACCTTGAAGTTGCGGCCGTCGACCAGCAGCCTGGCGCCCTCCTCCACCCCTTTCGTGATGTAGCCCTCGACCTTGGCCTTGTGCTGGCCGGTCACCAGCGGCCCCATGTCGGCATCGGCTTCCACGCCGTTGCGCACCCGCAGGGCATCGATGCGCGGCAGCAGTTTCTCGATCAGGGCATCGCCCACCTCGCCCACCGCCACGGCGATGGAGATGGCCATGCAACGCTCGCCGGCCGAACCGAAACCGGCGCCGATCAGGGCGTCGGCGGCCTGGTCCAGGTCGGCGTCGGGCATCACGATCATATGGTTCTTGGCACCGCCCAGGGCCTGGACGCGCTTGCCGCGGCGGGTGCCTTCCTGGTGGATGTATTCGGCGATGGGGGTGGAGCCGACAAAGGAGATGGCCTCCACGTCCGGGTGCTGCAACAGCGCATCCACCGCCACCTTGTCACCCTGCACCACGTTGAACACGCCATCGGGCAAGCCGGCCTGCTTGAGCAGCTCGGCCAGCAGCAGGCTGGCGGAGGGATCGCGCTCGGAGGGCTTGAGGATGAAGGTGTTGCCGGTGGCCAGCGCCATGGGAATCATCCACAGCGGCACCATCACCGGGAAGTTGAAGGGGGTGATGCCGGCGCACACGCCCAGCGGCTGGCGCAGGTTCCAGTTGTCGATGCCGCCGCCGATGTTGTCGCTGTAGCTGGTCTTGGCCAGATGCGGCGCGCCGCAGGCGAATTCCACCACCTCGATGCCGCGCGTCACCTCGCCCATGGCGTCGGACAGCACCTTGCCGTGCTCGCGGGTGATCAGCGCCGCCAGTTCCCGGTGGTGCTGGTCGAGCAGCTCCTTGAAGCGGAACAGGATGCGCGCCCGGCGCAGCGCCGATTGCTCGGACCACTCGGGAAAGGCCGCCTTGGCCGCCGCCACCGCCTGGTCCACGGTCTGCGCCGTGGCCTGGGCGACCCGCCCCTGGACCACGCCCTCGGCCGGGTTGAAGACGTCGCTGAAACGCTCGGCCTGGGTCGAGACCGCGCCGTTGATGTAGTGCCCGATGACGGGGGTGTCGCTCATGTCCTGAATCCTCATGTCCTGGGGTCGCCGCCACGGCGAATGCGATAGGGGTTAGCGAGTCAGCAGCCACTCGTGCTGCGGATCGTTGTGGAATTTCCAGACGCGCCGGGGGCCGGCCATCACGTTGAGGTAATAGGACTCGTAGCCATAGGGCACGCTGACCGGGTGATAGCCGCGCGGCACCAGCACCACGTCGTGGTCTTCCACCGCCATGGCCTGGTCCAGGTCACGCTCGTCGGTGTAGACGCGCTGGAAGACGAAGCCCTGCCCCGGATCGATGCGGTGGTAGTAGGACTCCTCCAGCAGACTCTCCGCCGGCAGGTTGTCGCGGTCATGGCGATGGGGCGGATAGCTGGAGGAATGCCCGGACGGGGTGCGCACCTCCACCACCAGCAGCGAATGGGCCGCCGCCGTGTCCGGCAGGATGTCGCAGACATAGCGGGTATTGGCACCCTTGCCGCGGGTGGATCGCTGCATGCTCGCCGGCTCGATCAGCCGCGGTGGCAGCCGGTCCGCCACCAGCGGATTGCCGGGCGAGGTGCAGATGGCAATTTCGGCGGTGCTGTCGGCGGTCACCCGCGCCTCGCTGCCGGGCGGCAGGTAGGCGGCATAGGGCGAGACGTCTTCGAAAACGCTCTGGCGACCGACCAGCCCGCGCCAGGCGAAGGCGCCCAGCTGCGGATGCCCGCCCTCGATACTGGCACCGCCGCTGAGCAGAACGATGCAGACCTCCAGATCGCCCGCCAGCACCGGCAGGGACTCTCCCGGTTGCAGGCGATGGGCGGCGAAGCCGACATAGTCCAGGGCGCCGGCCGGGACGCTGACGATGTCGCGGGCGCTACGGTCGGCTTTGACGAGCAGATTCATCGGATTCCTCCTCAGGCAGTGGCCTGCGCCACCAGCTGGCGCAGATGGTCGTAGCCCTTCTTGGCGTATTCGTAGGCCGGCGCCACGGCCGGGTCCTGCTCGGCTTCCACCACCAGCCAGCCTGAGTAGCCGGCGGCCACCAGCACCTTGAGCAGCGCCGAGAAATCGATGTCGCCGTCACCCGGCACGGTGAAGGTGCCGTTGAGGATGCAGTCCGGAAAGCTCCACTGGTGGTTGCGCGCCAGCTGCACCACCGCCTTGCGCACGTCCTTGAAGTGCACGTGGCAGACCCGGTCGATATGTTGCTGCAGCACGCTCAGGGGATCGCCACCGCCCATGTAGCAATGGCCGGCATCGAACAGCAGGCCGACGTCCGGAGAGGTCAGCGCCATCAGCCGGGCGATGTCCTCGGGCGCTTCCACATAGGCGCCCATGTGGTGGTGATAGGCCAGGCGCAGGCCCTGGCTCAGGGTGAAGGCGGCCAGGCGATCGAGCTTCTCGGCATAGGCCTGCCAGGCGGCGTCGCTGTGGAAGCGCGGCCGTTCGATCAGCGGCCGTCGCTGCCCCTGGATGGAGCCGGCCACCTCGCCGTAGACCAGCACCTTGGCGCCGTTCTCGGCCAGTAGCCGGCAATGCGGACGGATCGCCTCGATCTCGGCCTCGACATCCCGGTGCGCCAGGCCGCTGGAATACCAGCCGGACACCAGCTCCAGGTCATGCTGGCCGAGTACCTCGCCCAGCGCCTTGGGCTCGCTGGGAAACTTGCCACCCAGTTCGAAGCCCTGGAAGCCGATTTCCTTGCCCTCGCGCAGGATGGTCGCAAGCGGGGTGTCGCCGCCCAGGGCCGGCAGGTCGTCGTTGGCCCAGGAGATAGGGTTGATGCCGATCTTGAGTTGTTGTTGTGCGGTCATGTCGGAGCTGCTCGTCAGGAGGCGATCAGGCGCGGGCGTCGCGCCAGGCCTGGATCAGGAATTCGAAGTTGCTGCGGATCTGCGCGACCAGCGCACGGTCGTCGATCTCGCCGGCCAGCCAGGCCCGACTCGGCTGGGCGAAGATGGTCCGGCCCACGGCGAAGCCCTGGCAGCGCTGGCTGGCACTGGCCTGACGAAAGCCCTCGGCCAACTCCTCGGCCGGGGCGTTGAGGCCCAGTACCACCACGCCCTGGCAATGGGGATCGCGTTCGGCGATCAGCTGGTCGAGTTGCTGCCAGACGGCGGCCGGCTGCGCCTCGATCTTCCACCACTCCGGATAGATGCCCAGGTTGTACAGCCGCTTGATGGCGCGATAGAGCACGTCCGGCCGGCTGGAGGCATGGTTCTTCGGTGGGATGACCTCCAGCAGGAGCTCATGACCGCTGGCCTGGGCCGCTTCATACAGCCCCTTGAGCTGGGCCTCCTGCTCCAGCCGCAGCAGCGGCTCGTCATCGGGGTGGAATTGCACCAGGCACTTGATGATCTGCTCGCTCGGCCAGCTCAGCAGGGTGCTGCCCACCGAACGGCCGTGCTCGAAGGCCAGCGGCCGCGAGTTCTGCAGCTCCACCGGCCGGGCGATCCACCAGCCACGGCCGCTGGCGGCATTCAGGGCGTCCTGGCCGAAGCGCTCGTCGGCCAGCAGCCCGACGTCGGCGGCCACACCCTGACGCTGCAGGTCCTGCTCGACCTCGGCGATGGCCTGGACGAACAGCTGCTTGAGCGCCGGAATCCGCGCCGGGTCGGCCCCCACCTGCTGGGCGCTTTCCACCAGCTGGTAGCGGTGATCGAAGGCGAAGATGAACAGCTGCCGCCACTGGCGCCGCCGCGTGCTCACCCGGTGCAGCCGGGTCAGCACCGGATCCAGATCGGGCCGGGTGATGGGCACCGGACTGTGGTTGAGGTAGTCCAGCTCGGCCAGGGTCGGCATGGCCGGGGCGCAGCCATGGCGCGACACCACCAGCCCGCCGCAGGCATTGGCCAGCCGGCAGCATTCGGCAGCGTCGCCGCCGGTCAGCCAGCCGCGCAGGAAGCCGGACATGAAGGCATCGCCCGCGCCCAGCACATTGAGCACCTCGACGCGGATGCCGCGATGGATCTCGCCATCCTCGAGACGCGCCGGAATGGCGCCCTGGATCACCGTGCAGCCCTGGGCGCCAAGCTTGACCACCAGGGTCGCCGCGGTCACCTCGCGCACGCGCCGCAGGGCGGTGAGCAGGTCTTCGCTGCCCCCGGCGATCTGGAATTCCTCTTCGGTGCCCACCACCAGGTCGAAGCGCGGCAGGATGCGCTGGACATGGGCGCTGACCTCGGCACTGGCGATGAAGCGGGTCTCGCCATCGGCCTTGCCGGTCAGGCCCCAGAGCACCGGGCGGTAATCGATGTCCAGCACCCGCTTCACGCCGTTGCGCTCGGCGTAGTCCAGGGCCCGGCTGCTGGCCTGGAACACCCCCTCGGTGGAGAAGTGGGTACCGGTGATCAACAGTGCCTTGGCGCTGGCGATGAAGGCCTCGTCAAGGTCGTCGGCGCCCAGCGCCATGTCGGCGCAATTCTCGCGATAGAACACCAGGGGAAAGGTCTCGCGGTCCTTGATGCCCAGCAGCACCAGGGCGGTGAGGCGCTCGCGATCCACCTGGATGCCGCGGGTGTCGCAGCCTTCCTGCGCCAGCGTCCGGGTCAGGAAGCGGCCCATGTGGTCGTCGCCGACCCGGGTCAGCATCGCCGACTTCAGCCCCAGGCGCGCGGTGCCGAAGGCGATGTTGGCGGAGGATCCCCCCAGGTACTTGGCGAAGCTGCTGACGTCTTCCAGTGGCGCCCCGATCTGCTGCGCATAGAGGTCGACGCCCAGTCGCCCCAGGCAGATGACGTCCAACTGGCGCCCGCTGGCGAAGAAATGATCACCCATGGGTGGCTCCTGCTTATTGTTATCGGCCAACCGCGCGGACCCGAGGGGCCGAACGTGTGAGTGAGCTCAGGCTAGAACGACACCGCGGACAAATCAACAAATTTTCCACATAAGATTTTATGGAATTTAATTTCCATAACTGGCGTACACTGCGCCTGCCGTCCCACTTCGACGCCGCCCGGCGAATGGGTTAAGTTGCCGGCACAAGAATCCCTACCGCGAGATTGCCCATGTCCTCCGACTCCCCGGCCGACGACTCCCTCAGCAGCGCGCCGCTGGCCGATCCCCCCGGCAACGTCGAGCAGTTGCTGGCCTGCATCGCCCGTGACTACGAGGCCCTGCCACGCCAGCTGAAACGGGTGGCCGCCTATGTCAGCCAGCAGAGCGACAGGGTCATGGTCGATCGCATCAGCGACATCGCCGGGCAGTGCGAGGTGCACCCCTCGGCCATCGTGCGCTTCTCCCAGCGCTTCGGCTTCAAGGGCTTCAGCGAGATGCAGGCGCTGTTTCGCGAGGCCTACACCCACAAGACCACGCCGGTACAGAACTACCAGCAGCGCATCCGCAGCATGATCGCCAACAAGAGCCAGCGCGCCAGCAGCGGCGATCTGGCCCGCGAGTGCATCAACGCCACCCGTTCGGGGCTGGATCGACTCGCCGAGGAACTGGACGACGCCGCCTTCGACAAGGCCGTCGACCTGCTGGTGAACGCCGAGAACATCTATGTGGTGGGGGTGCGCCGCTCCTTCGCCGTGGCCGACTACCTGGTCTACAACCTGCAGCACACCAACAAGCGCATCCACCTCATCACCGGTCTGGGCGGCGGCTATCGCGAGCAGATGCGCAGCATCGCCCAGGGCGACCTGCTGATCGCCATCAGCTTCAGTCCCTATGGCAAGGAAAGTCAGCAGTGCGTGCGCATCGCCCAGCACCACAAGGCCAAGACGCTGATCATCACCGACAGCAATCTTTCGCCCCTGGCCAAGCGCGCCGATGCCCTGCTGCTGGTCAACGAAGGCAGTGCCTTCGCCTTCCGTTCGCTGAGCGCCACCCTCTGCCTGTGCCAGGCGCTGTTCCTGGCCCTGGGCTATCGCCTGGAGCTGAAGATGGACGAGATCCAGCTGCCGCTGGACGAGGACGACTAGCCGAACCAGTCCCGGCGGGGCTGCGCAAACGCTTGATCGACAAACAGAAATTTCTTGAACGGAAGGCTTGACAGCCACCGACGCCTTGCCAATAATGCGCGCCTCGGATGGCTACGTAGCTCAGCTGGTTAGAGCATAGCATTCATAATGCTGGGGTCCGGGGTTCAAGTCCCTGCGTAGCCACCACCTATTTCCAAGGGTCAGCGTAAGCTGACCCTTTTTTATTGCCCACGAAAAAGCCCACCGCGGCACCGCTTTTAGTCCCCTCTCCCTCCGGGAGAGGGCCAGGGTGAGGGCCCCGCCCCCCGCGCTCCGCTGGACAGCCTTCCCGCCCCCCAAGAGTCCCGCAGAAGCAG
>NZ_JASCON010000107.1:0-15891 GCF_029959585.1 Pseudomonas sp. PS02302 | reverse complement strand
CAGGGTTGCCCCTGTCGATGATGTTTCAACCGATATGCCGCCCATTACAGACAGCCATTCGCTTTTTGCACCCTCCCATTCCCCACACCCAACAGCTTTCCTTGCGGATTGCCTGCCTTCCGATGTTTCTGGTTAGGCGGGTGGTCGGGATTGCCACGTTCCCCGCTGCGCATCGATTCCCCGGTTAGGTTCCATCTTTCCCCCGGCAGTCGTAGTGGTACCGCGTCGCTTCTTTCGACAGCGAGCGCCGATCTGCTTTGCCGATTTTGGCCAGGGCCCATAAATTGCCGTAGGCCCAGTAGTGCTTACGAGGGTTCGAACGATGATTCACATGCGTTAACCATACGGGTTGGGTCACTAGCCCCTTGCCTCCGTGCAATTCGGAAGCGTCACGCTGCTGTTGCCAGACCTGCGTGTCCCGTGAGGGATAGGACGTTGTCCATCGGGCTTCACACCTCAGGGTTGGCCCCCGACGCATGCCGATGTAGTGAACTGGCAGGTACATGCCAGGCTCGGTACCCCCTGTATTAGCAAGGTTGAGCAATGCACAAGCGGAGCGGTTGCTCCGTGCTTGGACGAGATACCCTAGCGTCTCACGACGTTGGCATGGGCCAAATGAGACCAAGGCATCCCAGAGATGGATTGACCCCTTGCGGGGTCAAATCACCCGCAGGGAGTCTTGTTACATTTAGATACAATTTCCTTGGCGGAAACTGCTCTCTGTTACGTCTGATTGATCAATTTATAGCCAAAAGTGGCCAAATTTGAGACGTACTTACCCTGGCAAGCAGGGATCGCATTGTCCCCACAAGTGGGTCGAATCAGGCGCGGCAGAGCCGGCTCTCGTGCTTTATTTAGGCTTCAAACCCCTGTAGAACAAGGGTTTCGGCGCCAAGACTAAGCTAGTCGACCAAGCACAACACGAGCATTCGTGTCGCACCGAAAGATGCACTATAGGTGGGGGCGCCGGGCTTGGAAACAAGGCAGGCCGGCTCAGCCCCGATAGAGCGCCACGCGGCGGAATTCGTCCGGCTCGGCCAGATCCGGCAGGGTGCAGGCCTGGAGGTCGGCGATGCGGGTGAAGCCGGGGTGTGCCAGGTCGCGTACCCGCGAGTCGGCCAGCAGGATCCGTTCTGCACGAGCCCGCAGGAGCTCCAGTAGCGGCAGATTGGTACGGTCGTAGAGGACATCGGCGGCCAGGATGAGCTCGAAGCGCTCGGTGCTGGCGTGCAGATCGTCCAGCGTCTCGATCTGCACGGCGTTGACCTGGGCATTGGCGCGGCAGGCTTTCAATGCCAGCTGATCCAGGTCGCAGCAGACCACCCGCGCCGCGCCGGCCCGCGCGGCGGCAAGTCCGGCGATGCCCGAGCCGCTGCCGAAATCCAGCACCTGGCGCCCGGCGACGTACTCGGGATGGGCGGCGATCCAGCGCGCCAGGGCCAGACCGCTGGCCCAGCAGAAGGCCCAGTAGGGCGGTGCCTCCAGCAGGCGCTGGGTTTCCGCCGTGGAAAAGGCCCGCGCCATGTTGGCCGGATCGATCAGCCACAGCGACAGGTCGCTGGCGGGCAGGGCCTGCAAGGAGAGGCGGGCGTCGCCCAGCAGGGCCGTCAGGGCGACGGCGAGGTCGGCAGGGGGCGTCACGGGGTCTGGTTCAGCACCAGTTCGCCAAGATTCTGCGTGGTCGGTCCGCCGACATTCACCGGCGGCAGATAGCTGGCCAGTTGCCCGGCCTGGATCAGGCGCGCGTGGAATTCCACCTTGAGATCCGGGCGGGTGGGAAAGATCTCGGGATTGAAGGGCAGGCGGAAGGCCAGGGGCGCGCCCTTGCCGGTCACCGTCTCGCTGGCCAGCAGACGCTGGGGCAGGCCCTTGGCGTTGACCGCCAACAGGGCGATCTCGACCTGGGCGCCCGCAGGGACCAGCCCCTGGGCATTGCGCAGCACCCCGGAGATCTCGCGCAGATTGGCCGGAGTGGGAGCGCCCGCCACCGGAACCGGTTCGTCGGCCGGGGTGGTGGGCTGCGGCGGCGTGGTTTCGGGTGGGCTAGAGCAGGCCGCGAGCAGACCGGTGAACAGCAGGGGCAAGAGGACGCGTGGGGTCATGGCGGGATCCGGAGGTCGCGGCCGGCGAGGGCTGCACGGGAGGCTGGAGAGGTCGTTGAACACAGGGCGCTCTTATAGCCCGGCGGGCCCTGGCTGTCGATTCGTCCGGCACCCGGAGGTTCCCGGCGGGGAGTGATCGGGTACCATGAGGGCTTTCCCTTCCGGCGGTCGATTCTTCCATGCATTGTCCCTTCTGCGGCGCCCACGACACCAAGGTCACGGATTCCCGGCTGGTCGCGGCCGGTGAGCAGGTGCGCCGGCGGCGTGAGTGCCTGGCCTGCCAGGAGCGCTTCACCACCTTCGAGACCGCCGAGCTGGTGCTGCCGCGGCTGATCAAGCAGGACGGCACCCGCCAGCCCTTCGACGAGGACAAGTTGCGCGCCGGCATGCAGCGCGCCCTGGAGAAGCGGCCGGTCAGCGTCGAGCGCCTGGAGGAAGCCATCGCCCTGATCAAGCACCGCCTGCGCGCCACCGGCGAGCGCGAGATCCGTTCGCGGGTGGTGGGTGAACTGGTGATGGACGAACTGCGCAAGCTGGACCAGGTGGCCTACATCCGCTTCGCCTCGGTCTATCGGCAATTCCAGGACCTGGCCGAATTCCGCGACGAGATCGAGCGCCTGGCCCAGGACCCGGGCAAGCAGCCGGTATGAGCGACCTGGGGAGCGACGAAGTCTGGATGGCCCGCGCCCTGGCGCTGGCCGCCTGCGGCCGCTACAGCACGGCGCCCAATCCGCGGGTGGGCTGCGTCATCGTCCGCGACGGCCAGATGGTGGGCGAAGGCTGGCATCGCCAGGCCGGCGGTCCCCATGCCGAGGTGCACGCGCTGCGCCAGGCGGGGGCGGCGGCGCGTGGCGCCACTGCCTATGTGACCCTGGAACCCTGCAGCCATCATGGCCGCACCCCGCCTTGCGCCGATGCCCTGGTAGCCGCCGGCGTGGCCGAGGTGGTGGCGGCCATGACCGATCCCAATCCGCTGGTGGCCGGGCGCGGTCTGGCACGGCTCGCCGCCGCCGGCATCGCCACCCGCGCCGGCGTCCTGGAAGCCGAGGCGCGGGCACTCAATGCCGGCTTCATCCAGCGCATGCTCACCGGGCGGCCCTTCGTGCGGGTCAAGCTGGCCCTGAGTCTGGATGGCCGCACCGCCATGGCCAATGGCGAAAGCCAGTGGATCACCGGTCCGGCGGCGCGCCAGAGCGTCCAGCGGCTGCGCGCCGAGGCGGGGGTGGTGATCACCGGCGCCGATACCGTGCTGGCCGATGGCGCGCGCCTGACCGTGCGCCCGAGCGAACTGGGCCTGAGCGGAGAAGAGCTGCAACTGGCCACCCTGCGCACGCCGCAGCGGCTGCTGGTGGACGGCCGTGGCCGGGTGCCGCTGGATGCACCCTTCTTTCAGGCCGGCGCGGCGCGGATCGCCGGTATGGCCGCCGCGGCGCCCGGCTATGCAGCGGCCGGTCACGACTACCTGGCGCTGCCCGGTAGCCAGGGTCAGGTCGATCTGGCGGCCCTGCTGGCCCGCCTGGGCAGCGAGCAGGTCAATGACGTCCTGGTGGAGGCCGGGCCGCGCCTGGCCGGTGCCTTCGCCCAGGCCGGACTGGTCGATGAATATCAGCTGTTCCTGGCACCCAGGTTCCTCGGTTCCAGCGCCCGACCGCTGCTGGACTGGCCGCTGGTGCACCTGGCCGAGGCCCCGCAGCTGG
Source organism: Pseudomonas sp. PS02302 (assembly GCF_029959585.1). Classification (NCBI taxonomy): domain Bacteria; kingdom Pseudomonadati; phylum Pseudomonadota; class Gammaproteobacteria; order Pseudomonadales; family Pseudomonadaceae; genus Pseudomonas; species Pseudomonas sp. PS02302. Next base: position 12,092 of record NZ_JASCON010000107.1, on the reverse strand, counting down.
AGATCCTCAGCGCCACGCCGGTAGGCGCCGACCTGCACCTGATCGCCCGACCGGCCAGGGACACCTGACTCCCCTGGCCCCGCGGCGGCTAACTGTGTTACAAAACCTGCGCCGCCTGCGGGTGGCGAGTTCTCAGGGCGGGGTGCAATTCCCCACCGGCGGTAACGCCCGATCAGTCGGGACGAGCCCGCGAGCGCTCTCTCGTCCTCTGCGGCGGGGGAGGTCAGCAGACCCGGTTGGATTCCGGGGCCGACGGTCATAGTCCGGATGAGAGAGAACGGGATAGCCTCGCCTGGCAGGGGTGCGAGCCCCTCGTCCGTCTGATTTCCCTTCTGTCCGTACGCCCTGTTTTTTCACCGAAACAGGAGTTCGTCGATGTCTAGCTGCACCGCCTTTCTGGCTCTACCTCGCGGAGGCCTGAGCTGATGTTTACCGGAATCATCGAAGCCCTCGGCGAGATCCGCGCCCTCACGCCCAAGGGCGGAGACGTGCGCCTTTATGTCGCCACCGGCAAGCTCGACCTTGCCGACGTCAAGCTCGGCGACAGCATCGCCGTCAACGGGGTCTGCCTGACCGCCGTGGACTTGCCCGGCGACGGCTTCTGGGCCGACGTCAGTCGCGAGACCCTCAGCCTCACCAGCCTGGGCGGCCTCAAGCCCGGCAGCAAGGTCAACCTGGAAAAGGCGCTGATGCCCACCAGTCGCCTTGGCGGCCACCTGGTCAGCGGCCACGTGGACGGCCTCGGCGAAGTGGTCTCCCGCGCCGATAACGCCCGCGCCGTGCAGTTTCGCCTGCGTGCCCCGGCCGAGCTGGCCCGCTACATCGCCCTCAAGGGCTCGATCACCGTGGACGGCGTCAGCCTCACGGTGAACGCGGTGGACGGCGCCGAATTCGAGCTGACCATCGTCCCCCACACCCTCGGCGAGACCATCATGGCCGACTACCGCCCCGGGCGTCGGGTGAACCTGGAGGTGGACCTGCTGGCCCGCTACCTGGAGCGCCTGCTACTGGGCGACAAGGCCGCCGAGGCCAGCAAGGGCGGCGTCACCGAACACTTTCTCGCCGAACACGGCTATCTGCAGCGCTAAGGACGACACCGTGGCACTTTCCAGCATCGAAGACATCATCCAGGACATCCGCGCGGGCAAGATGGTCATCCTCATGGACGACGAGGACCGCGAGAACGAAGGCGACATCATCATCGCTTCCGAATGCGTCACCGCCGAACACATCAACTTCATGGCCCGCCACGCGCGCGGCCTGATCTGCATGCCCATGAGCAAGGGCCTCTGCGAGCGCCTCAACCTGCCGATGATGGCCAGCCGCAACGCCTCCGGCTTCGGCACCAAGTTCACCGTCTCCATCGAGGCCGCCGAGGGCATCAGCACCGGCATCTCCGCCGCCGACCGCGCCCGTACCGTGCAGGCCGCCATCGCCAAGGACGCCAAGGCCGGCGACGTGGTCAGCCCCGGCCACATGTTCCCGCTGATGGCCCAGCCCGGCGGCGTGCTGGCCCGTGCCGGCCATACCGAAGCCGCCTGCGACCTGGCGCGCATGGCCGGTTTCGCCGAGAGCGGGGTGATCTGCGAGGTGATGAACGACGACGGCACCATGGCCCGTCGCGACGAACTCGAAGCCTTCGCCGAGCAGCATGGCCTCAAGGTCGGCACCATCGCTGATCTGATCCACTACCGCCTGCTCCACGAGCACACTGTCAAGCGCATCGACGAGCAGCAGCTGGAGACCGAACTCGGTCCGTTCAAGCTGGTGACCTACCGCGACGAGGTGGAGGGCGACGTCCACCTGGCGCTGATCCGTGGCGACCTGGCCGGCCAGGAGCTGCCGCTGGTGCGGGTGCACAACATGGATCCGCTGCGCGACCTGCTGCAGGTGCAGCAACCGGGTCGCTGGAGTCTGCGTGGCGCCATGGAACGCGTGGCCCGCGAGGGCACCGGCGTGGTGCTGCTGCTCGGTCACTCGATCGAGGGCGACGACCTGCTGGCGCACCTGCGCGAGCCGCTGCCGGTGCCCAAGGCGCTGTCCACCTACAGCACCGTCGGTGCCGGTTCGCAGATCCTTCGCGACCTGGGCATTCGTCAGATGCGCCTGCTCAGCTCGCCGATGAAGTTCAACGCCATATCCGGCTTCGACCTGGAAGTAGTAGACTATCTGCCTCCTGAAGAATGACCCTTCCGCCTGGCGCGCCCCGCCCGGGTGGTGCGGCGCGCTTCACCTGGATTTCCACGGACGGCCTGGCACTGCCGGCCGTCCGGCTCTTTGACAACTGGACCCGCACATGAACATCAAGACCTTTGAAGGCACCTTCATCGCTCCCCAGGGCCGCTTCGCCCTGGTGGTCGGTCGTTTCAACAGCTTCGTCGTCGAAAGCCTGCTGCAGGGCGCCATCGACGCCCTGGTGCGTCACGGCATCAAGCCGGACGACCTGACCATCATCCGCGTCCCCGGCGCCTTCGAGATCCCGCTGGCGGTGCAGAAGATCGCCCAGCGCGACGAATTCGACGCCATCATCGCCCTCGGCGCGGTGATCCGTGGCGGCACCCCCCACTTCGAATACGTGGCCGGCGAGTGCACCAAGGGTCTGGCCCAGGTCTCCATGGAATTCGGCGTACCGGTATCCTTTGGCGTCCTCACCGTCGACTCCATCGAGCAGGCCATCGAGCGCTCCGGCACCAAGGCCGGCAACAAGGGCGCCGAAGCGGCCCTGTCCGCTCTGGAAATGGTCAGCCTGCTGGCGCAGCTGGAGGCCAAGTGAGCGGCGATCTGACTCCGCCCGCGGCCGGCAAGCCCGCGGGCAAGAAGGCCCCCACCGGCAAACTGGCTGCTCGCCGCGAAGCGCGCAGCCTGTCGGTCCAGGCCCTGTACCAGTGGCACATGGCGGGCCAGGCGATCAACGAGATCGAGGCGCAGTTTCGCGTCGACAACGATTTCGCCAAGGTCGACGGCGCCTACTTCCATGAAGTCCTGCATGGCGTCCCGGCCAACAAGAGCGAGATCGACGGGCTGATCCTGCCCTGCCTGGACCGCGCCATGAACGAGGTGGATCCGGTCGAGCTGGCCGTGCTGCGGCTGTCCTGCTACGAGCTGCTCAAGCGCATCGACGTGCCCTACCGGGTGGTGATCAACGAAGGCATCGAGATGGCCAAGATCTTCGGCGCCACCGATGGCCACAAGTTCGTCAACGGCGTGCTGGACAAGCTGGCGCCCAAGCTGCGCAGCGCCGAGTTGCGCGGCAAGCGCTGATCGCCCACGTCGGCATGGGTGAATTCGAACTCATCCGTCGCTATTTCGCCGCGGCGCCCTGCGCTCGCGGCGGTCCCGGCGTGGCGCTGGGCATCGGCGATGACTGCGCGCTGCTGGCACCCGCGCCCGGTGAGCAACTGGCGGTCTCCACCGACACCCTGACCGCCGGGGTGCATTTCCCCGATCCCTGCCCGGATGCCCATGGCCTCGGCCAGCGCGCCCTGGCAGTGAGCGCCAGCGACCTGGCCGCCATGGGCGCCGCGCCCCTGGGTTTCACCCTGGCGTTGACCCTGCCGTCCGTCGAGCCCGCCTGGCTGGAAGGCCTGGCGGCAGGCCTCGCGCAGATGGCCGAACAGTGCGAGCTGCGCCTGGTCGGTGGCGACACCACCCGCGGTCCGCTGTCCCTTACCCTCACGGTCTTCGGCCAGGTGCCGGCCGGTCAGGCGCTGCTGCGCAGCGGTGCCCGCCCGGGCGATCTGCTGTGCCTGGGCGGTGCGCCGGGTGAGGCGGGCGGGGCCTTGCCCTTCGTCCTCGGTCAGCGTGCAGCGGAGGGCGCCGCCAGTCGGCACCTGCTGGCGCGCTACTGGGCACCCCAGCCGCAATTCGAGCTCGGCCTCTGGCTGCGCGGGCGGGCGACGGCGGCCCAGGACGTGTCCGACGGCCTGGTCGCCGATTGCGGCCACATCGCCGCCGCCTCCGGCGTCCGCCTGGTCGTGGAGACGGCGCGGCTGCCGGTGAGTCCGGCGCTGACCGCGCTGTTCCCGGCCGACGAGGTACTGCGCCTGGCCCTCGGCGCGGGTGACGACTACCTGCTGGTCTTCACTCTGCCGCCCGAGCAGGCGCCGGCCCTGGCCGCCGCCTGGCCCCAGGCACAGGTGATCGGGCGGGTCGAAACGGGTAGCGGCGTCCAGGTGGTCGCCGCCGACGGTCAGCCGCTGACGCCGCTACACACCGGTTTCCAACATTTCTAGCGCTCTGGCGCGGAGTCCATCCTTGAGCGAACAGCAAGCCCCCGCCCAGCCGGTTCCCCTGTCGGTCTGGCGCGATCCCTGGTACTTCCTGGCCTTTGGCCTGGGTTCCGGCACCCTGCCCAAGGCGCCCGGCACCTGGGGGTCACTGATCGCCTTGCCCTTCGTGCCGCTCTGGCAGCTGCTCAGCGGCTGGAGCTATCCGCTGCTGCTGGTGCTGCTCTCCGTGTTCGGCTGCTGGCTGTGCGGCAAGGTCGCCCGCGAGCTGGGCGTGCACGACCACGAGGGCATCGTCTGGGACGAGATGGTCGGTATCTGGATCACCTTCTGGCTGGCGCCTCCGGGCTTGATCTGGCTGCTGGTGGGTTTCGTCGCCTTCCGCGTACTAGACATCTGCAAGCCCTGGCCAATCCGCTGGCTGGATGTCAATGTCCGCGGCGGCGTCGGCATCATGGTCGACGATGTACTGGCCGGCATCCTCGCCTGGCTGGTGGTTCAGGGATTACACATCGGTTGGGGTCATCTCGTCGGCTGACGAGACGCAGGCCCAAGGAGCAGGGCAGTGAAGAGACTGGGCGCGTGCGGCCTCATCTGGGCCGTCGGTACGCTCGCCTGGGCGCAACCCCAGGTCAGGGTCGTGGGGTTGTTCAATGGCGCGGCGGTGGTCAACGTCAATGGCCAGCGCAAATTGCTGCGGGTCGGCCAGCGCCTGGACGACGTCGAGGTGGTCAGCGCGGATTCCCAGCAGGCGGTGCTGCGTATCGACGGCCGGACCCAGGCCTTTGCCCTCGACCGCGAATACAGCGATGGCTACAGCGCCCCGCAGCGCCGTGAATTCAGCGTGCCGCGCAGCAACAACGGTCATTACCAGGTCACCGCCAACGTCAATGGCCGTCCGGTGTCGCTGCTGGTGGACACCGGCGCCACCAGTGTCGCCCTGAGTGGCGCCCAGGCCGATCAGCTGGGCATCAGCTATCGCGACGGCACCCCGGGCTGGGTGGAAACCGCCAGCGGTCATGCCCGCGCCTGGCGCACCACGCTCAAGCAGGTGCGCCTGGGTGACATCGAGGTGGTCGGGGTGGACGCCATGGTCCTGGAGGGCAACTATCCCAGCCAGGGCCTGCTGGGCATGAGTTTCCTCAATCGCGTGGGCTGGCGCGAGGCCCAGGGCATCTTCTACGTGCAGGCACGCTGATAGATCAGCGAGTATCGACGTCATAACCCCTGGCGATGACGCCGGGCCCGGGGAAAAGGTTACAATGTACGTCTTTCCCCGCCAGGAGCCTGTAGGTGTCCGTCGTCTTTGTCGCCGCCTCCCAATTGCCCACCCCCTTCGGCCTGTTCACCATGCACGGTTTCCTCGACGAGTCCGATGGCAAGGAGCACGTCGCCCTGACCTTCGGTGACGTGGCCGATGGCGAGCCGGTGCTGGGCCGCCTGCATTCCGAGTGCCTGACCGGCGACGCGCTGTTCAGCCTGAGATGCGACTGCGGTTTCCAGCTGGAGGCGGCGCTGCGCGCCATCGCCGAAGCCGGTCGCGGCGTACTGCTCTATCTGCGCCAGGAAGGGCGGGGCATCGGGCTGCTCAACAAGATCCGCGCCTATGAGCTGCAGGATGCCGGGGCCGATACCGTGGAAGCCAACGAGCGCCTGGGCTTCGGCGCCGACCAGCGCACCTATGCGCTGTGCAAGCCGATGCTCGACCACCTGGGGGTCACCTCGCTGCGCCTGATGACCAACAATCCACGCAAGGTGAAGGCGCTCGAGGTCCTGGGCATCCCGGTCGCCGAGCGGGTGCCGCTGCAGGAGGGCCTCAATCCGCACAATCGCCGCTATCTGCTGACCAAGGCCGGCAAGCTCGGCCATATGCTCGGCAATCTGCATCAGAACGAAGAGACCGCCGATCCGGCTTCCTGATCAGCCCGCCGCGCGCGCTGGTTCCAGGCGCTGCGCGGCGTCCTGCAATTCCAGCACCTGCTGATCCACGTTGCGGCTGGCGCCCAGGGTCGCCTGGGCCAGTTCGGCGCTGCGCCGCGCCTGATCCTGGGTCGCCTGGCTGCGCAATTGCAGCTGATTGCCGCTGGTATCCAGGGCCTCCAGGGTCTGGCCGATATGGGCCAGATGCTCCTGCAGCGCGCCGACATCGCGGTCGATGGCGCCCAGCGCCTTCTGTGCCTGGTCCGAGCGACTGCGCGAGGTCTGGGCGTCCGCCTTGCAGCGCTGCATGGCGGCTACCGCCTGTTCCGACAGCAGGCGGATCTGGTCGAGGATGCTGGCGATCTCCCGGGTGGAATCCGCCGAATGATTGGCCAGGCGCCGCACCTCATCGGCGACGACGGCGAAGCCGCGCCCCTGATCGCCGGCGCGTGCGGCTTCGATGGCGGCGTTGAGCGCCAGCAGGTTGGTCTGCTCGGCGATGCCGCGGATGGTGTCGGTGACATGGCGCACCGCGTGGGTCTGCTCGTTCAGCGCGCTGATGGTGCCGGCCGAGGTGCCGATGGTGCCGTCGAGGGTTTCCAGATCGCGGGCCACCTGGCCGACCAGCAGATTGCCGTGGTCGCTGCCGCTGCGCGCCCGAGTCGACAGCCCGCTGCTGTCGCGCACATGGGCGGCCATCTCCTGGCTGCCCTGCAGCATCGTCTGCATGGCCTGGGTGTTGGCCTCGGCCGCCTGCCATTGCTGTTCGGCTTCCTGACTGGCGTGCTGTGCTCCTTGCTGCAGACTGGCGGCATCCGCGCTCAGGGCGCGGGTGACCTGCTTGACGGTCTGCAGCGAGGTGTCGAGGCGGTCGACGAAGCTGTTGATCCAGGTGGCCAGCTCGCCGGTCTCGTCGGCGCGAAAGCCCTGGCGATCCAGGCGCTGGTCGAGATTGGCGCCGCATTCGGCGATGTCCAGGAAGAAATCGCCCAGGCGTTGCAGGCGGCGGGTACAGGGCCGCACCACCAGACCGGCGTAGAGCGCCAGGGCGAGGGCTGCGCTGCCCAGCGCGAAGGCGCCTTGCCACAGCGGTTGCCAGAGGCTCAGGGCGGCCTGCAGACCCCAGGCGCCGGCGCCCAGCAGCAGGGCGCCGAGCAGCAGGTGCTGGGTCAGACTGCCGCCGCGATAGGCCTCCTCCAGATCGGCTTCGCAGAGCAGCCCCCAGGTGTCCGGCGAACCGGGCAGTTGCAGGGTGACGCCGGCGCCGATCACCGGCACGTGGCGATAGTCGGAATAGCCCGGATAGCCGACGAAGAGATTGTGCCCCCGGCGCAGGGTCTCGCGCACCCCGGGGTGCAGCTCGCCGGTCGCTGGCGCGGTGAATTTCAGCTCGAATTCGGTGTGCTCGCGCACCCGTACCGTGCCGAAGGGGGTCGCGACGCCCTGCTTGAGGTTGTCACCGGCGGTGAAGGTAGCGTCCTCGAAACGCGAGCGGGACAGGGCGGTGCCCGGCGCGATGCCCGGATCGGCGACCGCCTTGATCATGAACAGGTAGTTGTCGCCGGAGTCCGGAAAGACGTGGCCGGCCTCGCGCTGGATGAGATCGCTGAGCACATCGTTGGGCAGGCGTAGACAGACGCAACCCAGAGGACGTCCGGCCTGGCGCAGCGGCTGATGGAACAGCAGGGTGACGGCGTCGTGGAAGGCCGAGGTGGTCGGCCCCAGGGCAAGGGTGACCGGGTCACGGTAGGGGCCCTGCAGGAAGGGCGCCTGCAGACCGCGGGCCAGGGAAGCGGCGGCGTGCCGCTGCCCCTGGCGCTGACGCGCCGTGGAGGCGAGGATCAGGCCCTGGGTATCCACCACGAAGAGTTCGGAAGCCGCGTTCAGGTGCAGCAGGGCGTCGTCCAGAACCTTGGGGTCCAGCGTGGGCCAGCTGGCCTCCAGCACCCCGGCGATCCGTTCCAGTTGCTGCCAGTGTCGCTGGGTCCAGGTCAGCAACAGATCACGACGGGTGCCGGCCAGGCCGGCAAAGGTCTTTTCCAGGCGTGCCTGTCGACCTCCGTTACGCAGGCAGGCCCAGCCACGGGCGATCTTTCCATTGCGGCCCAGCCAGGGCAGCCAGCGGCGCTCGGGGCCGCTCAGATCCATGTCACTCATAACACCCATCCTTGCCGCCACGCTGATTGCAGTCAGCAGCCAGCATGGTAGGGGCTTCAGCCGCGCACTAGAGCGGCTGGACGAGGTGTCGGTGCCTTCGGATCAGCGGTGCGCGCCGGTTCAGGCAGAGGCGCCGCGGGCCAGGCGCAGCGAGGTGTCGGCCTGGGCGGCCTCCAGCAGCGCCAGACGCTCGCGCACCGCGCGCTCGATTCCGGCGACGTCCAGACCGCACTCGGCGAGCATGTCGGCCGGCTTGGCGTGTTCGATGTAGCTGTCCGGCAGCCCCAGGTTGAGCACGGGCTGGACCAGGGCACTGGCCTGCAGGAATTCGTTGACCGCACTGCCGGCGCCGCCCATGACGCTGTTTTCCTCGACCGTGACCAGCAGGTCGTGGTCGGCGGCGAACTGGCGGATCAGCGCCTCGTCCAGCGGCTTGACGAATCTCATGTCGGCCACGCTGGCATCCAGGCGCTCGGCGACCTGCAGGGCTTCGGCCAATTGCACGCCAAACACCAGGAAGCCGACCTTGGGGCCGCTCTTCAGGCCGCTCTGGCGACGCACCACGCCTTTACCGATAGGCAGGGGTTCCAGGCCCGGGTCGAGGGCGGCGTTGGGGCCGCTGCCTCGCGGGTAACGCACCGCGGCCGGGCCCTGGTGGCGATAGCCGGTGGTCAGCAGGCGGCGCAGCTCGTTCTCGTCGCTGGGCGCCATGATCACCATGCCGGGGATGCAGCGCAGGTAGGACAGATCGAAGCTGCCGGCATGGGTCGGGCCGTCTTCGCCGACCAGGCCGGCGCGGTCGATGGCGAAGAGCACGTCCAGGTTCTGCACCGCCACGTCGTGGATCAGCTGGTCGTAGCCGCGCTGCAGGAAGGTGGAATAGATGGCCACCACCGGCTTCATGCCATCGCAGGCCAGGCCCGCGGCGAGGGTCACCGCGTGCTGCTCGGCGATGGCCACGTCGAAGTAGCGCTCGGGATAGCGTTCGGCGAAGCGGATCAGGTCGGAGCCTTCCTTCATCGCCGGGGTGATGCCCACCAGCCTGGTATCGGCGGCGGCCATGTCGCACAGCCAGTCGCCGAAGATGTTGGAGTACTTGGGCGCGCCCGGGCGCTTGGGCTTGGCGTCCAGCGGCTCCAGCTTGGTGATGGCGTGGTAGCTGATGGGATCGGCCTCGGCGATGGACAGGCCCTTGCCCTTGCGGGTGATCACATGGAGGAACTGCGGGCCCTTGGCGTCGCGCAGATTGCTCAGGGTGGTGACCAGGGTCGGCAGGTCATGGCCGTCGATGGGGCCGATGTAGTTCCAGCCCAGCTCCTCGAACAAGGTGCCGGGCACCAGCATGCCCTTGGCGGCCTCTTCGGTGCGGCGGGCGATTTCCCAGGCGCCGGGCAGCTTGGAGAGGGCCTTCTTGCCGTTCTCGCGCAGGTGCTGGTAGGTACGGCTGGAAAGCAGCCGCGCCAGGTAGTTGGATAGGCCACCGACGTTGCGCGAGATGGACATGTCGTTGTCGTTGAGCACCACCAGCATGTTGGCGCCGGTGTCCGAGGCGTGGTTGAGCGCCTCGAAGGCCATGCCCGCGGTCAGGGCACCGTCGCCGATCACCGCGACCGACTTGCGCTCAAGCCCCTGCAGCTGGGCGGCGATGGCCATGCCCAGGGCGGCGCCGATGGAGGTGCTGGAGTGACCGACGCCAAAGGTGTCGTACTCGCTCTCGCTGCGGCGCGGGAAGGCGGCCAGGCCGTCCTTCTGGCGCAGGCTGGCCATGCCTTCGCGACGGCCGGTGAGGATCTTGTGCGGATAGGCCTGGTGACCGACATCCCACACCAGCCGGTCTTCCGGAGTGTTGAAGACATAGTGCAGGGCCACGGTCAGTTCGATGACGCCCAGCCCGGCGCCGAAGTGACCGCCGGTCTGGCCCACGGTCCACAGGAGAAAGGCGCGCAGTTCGTCGGCGACGGCTTCCAGCTCGGCGTCACCGAGCTGGCGCAGCTGGACCGGCGAGTCGATGCGGTCGAGCAGGGGCGTCGCGGGACGCTGGCGGGGAATCTCGTGAAACGTCTTGGGCATCTGGCTGATCACTTTGCGCAGAGAATTAGGCAGTTTACCCGATGCCCGCGTGGCATCCCAACAGCGGGCAGGGCGTCTTGTTATGCCCCTGTGACAACGGACCCGGGGGCAAATGCGGCCCGGGGCACGAGTTTTTCCGCCGGAGGCGCGTCTAGCTACGTCGTTCCACGATGTAGCGGGCCAGGGCGCGCAGGGGTTCGGCCGGGGTGCCCAGCGGCTCGATGGCGGCCAGGGCGCTGTCGCGCAGCTCCAGGGCATAGGCCTTGGCCGCGTCCAGGCCGAGCAGCGCCGGGTAGGTCGGTTTGTCGCGGGCGAGATCGGCGCCCTGGCGTTTGCCCAGGGTCTGCGTATCGCTCTCGATGTCGAGCACGTCGTCCCAGACCTGGAAGGCCAGGCCGATGGCCTCGGCATAACGGGCCAGGGCCTCACGCTCGGCGGCACCGGCGGCTTCGCTGGCCAGGGCGCCGAGTTGCACGCTGGCGGCGATCAGGGCGCCAGTCTTGTGCAGGTGCATGGTCTCCAGCGCCGGCTGGTCGATGCGCCGGCCGACCGACTCCAGGTCGATGGCCTGGCCGCCGACCATGCCCGCCGGACCGCTGGCGCGAGCCAGCACGGCGATCATCTCCAGCCGCACCGCGGCAACCTGGGGCGCCGTCAGCAGGGTCTCGAAGGCCAGGGTCTGCAGGCCGTCGCCGGCAAGGATGGCGCAGGCTTCGTCATAGGCCTTGTGGGTGGTGGGCCGGCCGCGGCGCAGGTCGTCGTCGTCCATGGCCGGCAGGTCGTCGTGGACCAGGGAGTAGGCGTGGATCAGCTCCACCGCGCAGGCGGCCTGGTCGGCGCGCGTCGGATCGCCACCCAGGGCTTCGCAGGCGGCATAGACCAGCAACGGCCGTACCCGCTTGCCGCCACCCATGACGCTGTAGGCCATGGCGGCATAGAGCCGGGCGAGTTCGGCGCGGGGGGCGGTGAACAGCGGGGCGAGGGCGGTATCGACACGGGTCTGGCAGCGTTGCTGGTAGGCCTCGATCATGCGTCGTCCCCGACCGGGGCGAAGGGGGCGGCGCTGAGTTCGCCGTCCTTTTCCAGCAGGATCTGCACCTTCTGCTCGGCCTGGGCCAGGGCACCCTGGCATTCGCGGGTCAGGCGGATGCCCTGTTCGAAGGCGCCGAGGGAGTCCTCCAGGGACAGCTCGCCGCTCTCCAGGCGCTCCACCAGGGTCTGCAGTTCGGCCAGGGATTGTTCGAAGTCGGGAGCTTTCTTGCGGGCCATCGGGATTCTCGGCAGAGGCGATCGGGTCGCGGGAAGTGGGCAACAGGTCGGCCATTGTGCCACAGCCATCGGCGCTGCTTGACGCCGTGCCCGGCCAGGCCCTAGGGTAGCGGTCATGAACACGCGCAGCCGCCAACGCCCCAGCATTATTACCGCCATTACCTGATGGCGGGACAGCGTTAGCTGCGTAACCAGACCCGCCCAAGAGGCGGGTTTGTACTTTCTGACTCCTGGGCCCCGACGAAACACCCCAGGAGCCCGCCATGACCGCCCAGGAACCCGCCACCGATCTCTTGCAGCGCTATGCCCGCAAGATCCTCGAAGCCCCCGTCTACGACGTGGCGATCGAAACGCCCCTGCAACCGGCGCGGGCGCTGTCCGAGCGGCTGGGCTGCCAGGTGCTGCTCAAGCGCGAAGACCTGCAGCCGGTGTTTTCCTTCAAGATCCGCG
>NZ_JASCON010000106.1:0-16177 GCF_029959585.1 Pseudomonas sp. PS02302 | reverse complement strand
ACAACGACCACTACGGCCACCCCGCGGGCGATCGCTGTCTGCAGGCAGGGGCCGGCGTGGTGGCCTCGGCGGCGCGCCGCCCGGGCGATCTGGCGGCGCGCTACGGCGGTGAGGAGATGGTCCTGCTGCTGCCCAACTGCGACGAAAGCGGCGCCCAGCGGGTGGCCGCCACGGTCCAGGAACGCCTGCAGGTACTGGAGGTGGCCCATGCCACCAGTCCCTTCGGCCGCATCACCGTCAGTCTCGGCATCGCCGTCCAGCCGCCCGGCCAGACCCCGCCGCCCCAGCCCGCCGACCTGCTGGCCAGCGCCGATGCCGCGCTCTACCGCGCCAAGCACCTGGGCCGCAATCGCACCCATCCGCCGCTGGAAGATCAGGGGCTCTAGGCGTGGCCCGGGCGCCGTGCGGACGGGCCTAGCCGCAGATCATGCCGCCGCGGTAGTGCACCCGGTCCTTGCCGGCGCGCTTGGCCTGATAGAGCTCGCCATCGGCCTGCTTGAGCAGCTCCGAGGGCTGATAGCCCGGGGCGAGGCGCGCCACCCCGGCGCTGAAGGAAAAACAGCTGCCGGTACAGGTGCTGCTGCGGATATCGTCCAGCAGCGCCTGCAGTCGCTGCGCCAGCTGGCGCTCATCCTCGGCCTGCAACAGCACGCCGAATTCCTCGCCGCCCAGGCGTCCGAAGCGTCCACCCGGGAAGTGCCTACCCAGGGTAACGGCCATCTCCTTGAGCACCTGGTCCCCCACGTCGTGGCCGAATCTGTCGTTGATCCGCTTGAAGTCGTCGATGTCGAGCATGACGAAATACCAGGACGGCGATCCCTCTCGGCAGACCTGCTCCATGTCCAGCATCAGTGCGCGGCGGTTGCTGATCCCGGTGAGGGCATCGGTTTCCGCCTGCAGCCGATAGCTTTCCTTGAGTTCCAGGGTGCTGGCGACGATGCGGACGAAGGTGGCATTGAGCAACAGCCCCAATGCCAGGCTGGCCCCCAGCATGACCACGAACAGCGGCAGGGCCGCCGCGGTGATGGTGTCCAGTTCGCCATAGAACAGCAGCAACCAGACCGCCGCGGCGGCGATGCCGTAGTCGAGCACATGGGAAAACAGAATGGTCGAGCCGAGGATGATGACGATGGCCATGGGAATCATCCAGGCATGGCCAGCCTCGCCCATGCCGAGGATCTGGAAGCGAAAGGCCAGGGCCTCGAACAGCACGAATACCAGGGCGAACAGGCGCCAGACGGCGAAACGGCGGGCGGTGGTCATGGCCAGGCAGGAGCCGATCATGCCGGCAAAAGCCAGCCAGCCCCAGGCCGGTACCCCGGCGGTCAGGAAGGGGTTGATCAGCACACTGATCAACCAGCCCAGGATGCCGGTGCTCTGCGCCAGCACATTGGGCAACTGCAGCATCTGGCGAATGTGAGTCTGATAAGTCATTGCACAACTCGAACGCCAAATTTAGTGGCCAACTGATATCACTGGATGCTATCCCATTCGTGGCCCGTCGTCGGCGGAAAGCGGACTCAAGCAAGACAATAGACGTCTGGTTATCGCTTCGCCCATCACTGGAACGCATAGGACCACGGCCGCGCACGGATCGAGCCAACGGACGGCGGCGAAATGACGCCACCGGTCAGCTCATCCTGCAACCCGCAGCGCCCGGCCCGCTAAGCTCATCGCTGCGGATTCTCGGCTAGGCTTGGCAGCGCCCGGGCCGTCGTTCATGCTTTCAGCGACTTATCAGTTCCCACCTTCGGTATAGAACAAACCAGGCGCCATCATGGAAATCGATGCTCTGTTCGATCACCTGCATACCCTTCCCAGCATTCCCAAGGTGGCTCAGGAGCTGATCCAGCAGTTCGACGATCCCAACAGCAGCATCGAAGACGTCGCCCGCAACCTGGCGCTGGATCCGGTGCTCTCGGCTAAGGTCCTGCGCCTGGCCAACTCGGTGCGCTTTCGTGGCGTGCGACCGTCCACCAGCATCGAAGGCGCCGCCATCCGCCTGGGCTTCGACGCCCTGCGCACCCTGGTGCTGGCCTCGGCGGTGACCGCGGCCTTCCGCCACAATCCCAGCTTCGATCCGCGGGATTTCTGGCAGCACAGCTTCGACGTGGCCAGCATCTGCCGCGTCCTCGCCCGCCAGGCCGGTGCCGATCCCGAGACCGCCTTCACCTGCGGCATGCTGCACAGCATCGGCGAGTTGCTGATCAGGACCGCGGCACCCGACATCGCCGTGCGCATCGACGCCGAGCAGCGCGCCCCGGTGCCCGCCGACCAGGCCATCGGCTTCGGCTATCCGGAGGTGGGCGCCGAACTGGCCCGCCGCTGGCAGCTGCCGGTGGTGATCCAGCATGCCATCGCCTACCAGCTGCATCCCCAGGACGCGCCCGAGGATTCCGCTGCGGCGCGCATGGTCGCCCAGGCGCGCCTGATTTCCTTCGTCCTGCGGCGTCACGGCGGCATCAACGACCAGGCCAAGGCGGCCCTGGCCAATCCGCTGCTGGAAGGCGTGGATCTGGAGCTCCTGCTGGGCGAACTGCCCGAGGTGATAGAGGCGGACAAGGCCTTCGGCACCCTGATCAACTGACCGGCCGTCCCCCGCACGGGCAGCGCCACCGCCTGCATCACAAATCTGCCAGCCGGTCGTGGCAAAAGTCGAACGGGTAGCCCAAGAATCGGTCGAAGCGTTATAGCTGACAGGAGTGATTGCGATGGCCGAGCCGCTGAAGTTCACGGATGCGAACACCATTATCAAGGGCGCTTTTCAACCGATGCTGTGCGCCATGACCGCCCAGGATCAGGCGACCTTCAACGTCGAGGTCTATGCGCCCAACGGCACGGCGCTCCTGCAACGCCGCATCGCGCGGGTCGATCTGCTGGATAATTCCCTGCTGGAAGCCTTCATCTGTGACAGCCGCGCCCGGATCGAGCGGGCCACCCACGAGCGACTCGACTGGCAGGTCCGCTACACCCGCGCCTGCTGAGGCTTTTCCGCCGTCACAGACTGCGATCGAAAAAAGGCGCCCCAAGAGGCGCCTTTTGTTTGACCATCAATCGTTGAGCACGCGCTTCTGCTGGCTGCCCTGGGCCTTGGTGGCAGGCGTCTTGTCGGCCTTCTTCTGGGTGGACGGGGCGGCGCTGGAGGTATCGTCCGCGCTGTCTCTGTTGCTGGTGTTGGAGCTGCCCGGCGCGCCGATGCCGTTGCCGGTCACCCCGGCGTCGTTGTTGCTGCTGGCGGCCAGGCTGGGACCGGCCACCAGGGCCAGGGCAGCGCTCAGGGCAAGGATCAGCGGGGTCTTGCGCATCTTGGTGTCCTCCGGCCGCGAAAGGAAGGGTGTCGCGGGCTGCACCCTGGTTGATTAGGCCAAAGCCCGGGCCAAGCGTTCCCGCCTTCCTATAGACTAACGGCCATCCCGCCGCACCCCGACAGGTGCGGCCGTCGCATTCAGGAGTTGCCGTGAAGCACCATTACCTCATCGTCGATCGCACCGCGCTCGATACCCCCGCGCTGTTCGACTATCTGGCCGAGGCGCCGCAGCACCGCGTCATCGTTTCCGGCAGCACGGCCGAGCAACTGTTCGCGGCGGAGCTCTGGCCGCGCCTGCGCGAACGCCTGGCGCCCCACGCCGAGCGCTTCTTCTTCGCCGACTCCAGCGGTCCGTTGCTGCAGGCCGAGCTGGAAGGCCGCAAGCCCGGCCTGCTGGACCGCGAACTGACCCTGGCCTTCAAGCAGGCGGTGACCGCCGACGCCGAGGACGATCGCGTCCTGGTCCGCATTCGCCGCGAATTGCTCGATACCGACCACGATTACCAGACCAACCGCCGCATCTTCCTCAACAGCCTGCTCGGCCAGATGCGCCGCGCCCTGCCGGCGGGCGCGGTGACCGCCGGCAACTGGCAGGACGCCGTCCGCCAGGCCATCGCCGCGGCCCAGCAGGGCCTGGCCAAGGGCTTCGCCCCGGGACTGGCCGATGCCCCCTTCAAGGTCTTTCTCAAGGCCTATCCGCTGGCGGCGCGCTATGTCGCCCAGCTCGCCGTGCTGCTGATCACCGCCGGGCGCCAGGACAACGACGTCCTGATCGACCGCTTCGTCGCCCAGGATCCGGCGCTGGTCGCCACCCTGTTCGACGGCCTGCTGACCGAGGACGACGAGCAGCGTCAGGCTTACACCGCCCTCAAGCGCACCCTGGATGCCCTGGGGACCGGCGGCCAGGCGCTGCACTGAAGGGCTAGAGGCGCTCCAGCAGCGCCGGCAGGATCATCCCGGCTGCGCCCAGCAGCTGCCAGTCACCCTTGAAATCCGCCGCCGGCTGCGGATCGATGCGCACCACCGTGGCGCCCTGCTGGCGCGCCACCCCGGGCAGACTGGCCGCCGGCTGCACCAGCCCCGAGGTGCCGACCACCAGGCAGAGGTCACAGCGCTCGGCCAGGGTCCAGGCGCTGGCCAGGGCCTCTTCCGGTAGCGACTCACCGAACCAGACCACCCCAGGCCGGGCCAGACCGCCGCAGGCGGGACAGAGCGGCGGTGCCACGAGTTGCTCCGCCGACTCCGGCAACGCCGGCACTGCCAAGGGCCGCGCACACGCGAAGCAGCGCGGCGCATGCAGGCTGCCGTGCAGATGAATCACCTCGCGACTGCCCGCGCGCTCGTGCAGGTCGTCGACATTCTGGGTGACCAGGCGCAATCGCCCGTGCTGCCGGCCCCAGTCCGCCAAGGCACGATGCGCGGGATTGGGCTGGGCCGCCAGCACCTGGGCACGCCGCCACTCGTACCAGCTCCAGACCCGCACCGGGTCCTCGACGAAGGCTTCGGCCGTGGCCAGTTGCGCCGGATCGAAGCGCGCCCAGAGCCCGGTCAGGGCCTCGCGAAAGGTGGCGATGCCGCTTTCCGCCGACACGCCGGCACCGGTCAGGACCAGCACCTCGTCGGCCTGGCGCAGGTGTTCGAGCAGCACCGGCGGCAATGCGGCGAGACCGTGCCGACAGTCGATGGGATTGGGCATGGATGCGTTGACTCCTGACATCTGCGGCAAAACAACAGGGTCTTGCGGACCGCGAAAAAGACCGAAAGTGTGACGCTACTCGACGGATGGTGAGTCCACTCATCGTTTTCCGGGGAACTGAGGTTCACCCTTTTCGCCACAGGCCGATAATCCGGGAGTCCGCGTCCGATGTCGCTCCTACCCTAACGGTATGTGAATGAAGAAGTCCGTCGTTTCCAAGTATCCGCGCCTGCTGATCGCCGGCGCCCTGGCCCTCGTCACCGTCCTCAGCCTGGCCAGCTGGCTGTGGCTCACGCCCAGCACGCCGGCGCCTACCGCCACCGCCATGCTCGCCAGCGTGCAGCAGGCTCCCGAACACTGGACCCAGCAGCCACGTGATCTCTCCGTGCTGCTGGGCGATCTGCGCGCCAAGGCCATCACCGGCGCCGTGATCGGTGATCACACCCTCTACATAGACACCAATCGCGGCGAGCACTACGCCGTGGCCGATAACGGCGGGCGCATCGCCGATCGCCTGCTGGCCGACTACGCCACCCAGGCCGAACCGCTGTTCCCGGTGGCCACCTGGAGCGAATCCGGGCAGCGTCATCCCTGGCTCGACGCCCTGCTGATCAACCTGCCGGGCTACCTACTCCTGCTGTTGCTGGCCATCCCCCTGGCCCTGAGATTCGCCAGCCCCTTCAAGCTGCATCGCAAGGGCACCGGCATCTCCTTCAAGGATGTGGTCGGCGCCGCCGAAGCCAAGCGGGCGCTGGAAGACGTCACCACCTGCCTGCGCAATCCCGCGGCCTTCGCCGCCCTGGGTGCCCGTCCGCCCAAGGGCGTGCTGCTGACCGGCGAGCCCGGTACCGGCAAGACCCAACTGGCCAAGGCCCTGGCCACCGAGTGCAACGCCCACTTCATCCAGGTGACCGGCAGCGACTTCTCCTCGATGTTCTTCGGGGTCGGCATCCAGAAGGTCAAGTCGCTGTTCCGCACCGCGCGCAAGAAGGCGCCCTGCATCATCTTCATCGACGAGATCGACGGCATCGGCCGCCGCGCCGAGCAGTCGCGCTCCAGCGATGCCGAGGCCAACCGCATCATCAACCAGTTCCTCACCGAGCTGGACGGCTTCGACGGCACCAGCGGCGTGCTGGTGCTGGGCGCCACCAACTTCGCCGATTCCCTGGATCCGGCGCTGCGCCGCGAAGGTCGCTTCGACCGCACCATCGCCGTGCCGCTGCCGAGTCTGGAAGACCGCCGGGCGCTGTTCGAACTCTATGCCGGCAAGCTGCCCTGCGCAGGCGAGCTGGATCTGGCCGCCCTCTCCCGCGGCACCGTGGGCCTGACCCCGGCGGCCATCGCCTACATCAGCAACCACGCCGCCCTGCTGGCCGCTCGCGAGAACGCCAGCGCCGTGACCATGGCGCACTTCGTCGAGGCCATCGAGACCTGCCGCATCGGCGAGCAACCGGTCGGCGTCACCCCGCTGGGTTCGGCCGAGCGCACCCGCATCGCCGTGCACGAAGCCGGTCATGCCCTGGTCGCCGCGGTGCTCAACGTCGGTCGGGTGGAAAAGGTCACCCTGCTGCCCCGTGGCCAGGCCCTGGGCGTCACCCTGATCACCCCAACCGAAGACAAGCGCCTGCACCTGAAATCGGAACTCGAAGGCCGCATCCAGATGCTGTTGGCCGGTCGTTGCGCCGAGCAGCTGTACTTCAACGAGGTCTCCTCGGGTGCCGCCCAGGATCTGCAGGAAGCCTCCAAGCTGGCGCTGTCCATGGTCGCCTCTCTGGGCATGGGCCCGAGCGGCTCGCTGCTCAGCCTGCAGGCCCTGCGCGACGCCGGCATCGAGTTCGACGCCGGGCCCAGCATCGCCTCTGCCGATCAGCTGCTGCACAGCCTGGATCACCGCTGCCTGGCGCTGATCACCGAACTCAAGCCGGCGCTGGACGACATCACCGATCAGCTGCTGCGCGACGAGACCATCCCCGGCAGCGCCGTGGCCGAAGCCATCGCCCGCGCCAGCGGCCTGGAAGCCTGCGGCGCCCTCAATCGCGCCCTGGCCTTCGTGCCGGAGCGTTCGGCTGATTCGCGCGCGGGTGACAGCGAGCCGAGCATCGCGGCGGCCTTCAAGGGCGAGTGATGCCAGCCCCGCCTTGAAACGAAAAAGCCCCGGTCCGCCGGGGCTTTTTCATGTCCGCGCCGACAGGGATGCTCAGAGGATATTGGCGTAATCCGCCTCGATCCGATCCAGACTCAGGTGGTTGAGGAAGTTGGAGAAGCACATCCAGGCCGCCAGGGCGTTGAGGTCCTGGAATTGCGCCGGCAGGTACTTGGGCGGTACCACCACGCCTTCGTCCACCAGCTGGCGCAGGATGCGCATGTCTTCCAGGGTGGTCTTGCCGCAGAACAGCAGCGGGATCTGCTCCAGCTTGCCCTTGCGCACCGCCAGCTGGATGTAGTTGTAGATCAGGATGAAGCCCTTGAGATAGGACAGGTCCTTGGTGAAGGGCAGCCCCGTCGGCGTCGAGCCGCGAAACACCCGGCTGGCGTTCTGGTAGCCCGACTCCAGGTCGTAGCCCTGCTCCTGGAAGAAGCGGAAGACCTCGAGGAAATCGGCGCCGTCCTCGGCCAGGTGGATGGCACGGGTGCGATTGGTCAGCTTGCGCAGCCGGGTCGGATAGGAGGCGAAGGCGATCACCTCCATGAGGATCGCCAGGCCTTCCTGGGTGACGGTGGACGACGGCGGGCCCTTGGCCAGGAAGGTGCAGATCGGCTGGTTCTGGCCATTGAGGGTGGTGCCGACGTGCACCAGGCCCTCGTGGACCTCCAGCGCCCGAACGTCGCGCTCGTTGAACAGGGCGTCGGCGCGCACCTTGATGTAGTCGGCGCCGGCCGCGGCGTCGGCGACGATGCCATCGGATTCGAACACCCGGATGGTGCCTTCCGTCTCGCCAAAGACCCGGTTGAGCCGTTCCTGCAGGATGGGCACGGCGTCCTTGGCGGTGAGGGTCTTGGGTTCGTCTTCCAGGGCGCCGCGATGGGCGATGTTGTCCAGGTAGCTGGACATCATCATGCCCAGGTCGGCCAGGGTCGGATCGCCGGCGTGGAAGGCGTCCGAGGCCGCGCCATAGAGTTCCTGGGAGATCAGGCCGAAATCCGGAGTACCGCGCGCCTGCAGCATGCGGATCACCATGCGGTATTCGCGGCACATGCGCCTCATGATCTGGCCGACCGGATTGAACTGGCCGAGCTGGCGGGTGACCTCGCGTTCGATGCTCTGGAATTCGCCCTTGAGCGCATCGCCGTCGAAGCCCAGCGGGCGTCCCTCGTAGAAGGCGCGATCCACCGCCGGCAGGCGCTTGCCCTTGCCTTCCAGGAAACCCTGGCGTACCCCGTCGTCCCACTTCACCGCATCGAGGATGCGGATCGGCGCCTGGGCCGCGACGATGCGATCGGACAGCTGGCGGATGGTCTGGTGATAGGGATCGAGAAAGGGCTGGCGGGCATTCATGGCGGCAACCGGGCGACGGGCAAGGCTGCAAGGATGGCCGCTGCCGCGTCTTTTGCCTAGGTTGCGTGACATCAGACCTGCCGAGTCGCCCTATTTGGCGAACAGCTGGCTCATGTCCTTGAAGGCCTTGAACTCCAGGGCATTGCCGCAGGGGTCGAAGAGAAACATGGTCGCCTGCTCGCCGACCTGGCCCTGGAAGCGGATATAGGGCTCGATGACGAACCGGGTTTCCCGGGCGCGCAGACGCTCGGCCAGGGCTTCCCATTCGTCCCAGCCCAGCACGATGCCGAAGTGCGGTACCGGCACGTTGTGCCCGTCCACGGCGTTGGTATGGGCCTCGTCCTGGGACGCGGTCTTGGGGTGCTCGTGGATCACCAGCTGATGGCCATAGAAGTCGAAGTCGACCCAGTGATCACTGGAGCGACCTTCGGCGAGGCCGAAGACATCACCGTAGAAGTGCCGGGCGGCGGCCAGATCGTAGACGGGAATGGCGAGGTGAAAGGGCGACAGGGCCATGCTGGGAAATCCTGCTGAGGGGGAATGCAGCCATTCTCACCCCAGGTTTTCCTGTGCATAAAGCGTATTTTACTGCCCCCGAGCGACAAAAATTTTGTGGCTCGCTACAGTGGCCTCTCCTGACTTCAGGCCACCACCATGCTTCGCGAACTCAAGACCCTGCTCGCCGTGGCCCGCCATGGCAGTTTCGCCGCGGCCGGTCTGCACGTGGGCCTCACGCCCTCGGCGGTGAGCGCCCAGATCCGCACCCTGGAACAGAATCTGGGCGTGAGCCTGTTCGACCGCAATGGTCGCAGCGCCCTGCTCAATGCCGCCGGTCGCCGGGCCCTGCCGCTGGCCGAAGAGATCCTCGCCACCTATGCGCGCATGGCCGGCGCCGGTGACGAGATCCAGGGCGAATTGCGTATCGGCGCCATCGCCAGCGTCCAGACCGGCCTGCTGCCCGGCACCCTGGTACGGCTGCGCCAGCAGGCGCCACGCCTGGAACCGCGGCTGGTGCCGGGTGTATCCCTGGCGCTGCTCAGCCAGGTGGATGCCGGCGAGCTGGATCTGGCCATCCTCATCCGCCCGCCCTTCGAGCTGCCCAAGGAGCTGCACGCCACCACCCTGCTGCAGGAACCCTTCGTGCTGATCGCGCCGCCGGACCTGCCCGGCGATGATCCGCGCCTGCTGCTGGAAACCCAGCCCTTCATCCGCTACGACCGCCACTCCTTTGGCGGGCGCCGGGTCAGCGCCTTTCTGCGCGAGCAGCGGCTGGCGGTGCGCCAGGTGCTCGAACTGGACGAACTCGATGCCATCGTCAAGATGGTCGAGCACGGCCTGGGCGTGGCCCTGGTACCCTGCGCCGGCCTCTGGCTGGAGCACCCCCGGGTGCGCCGACTGTCCCTGGGCCCCCTCACCTTCCACCGCGAACTGCAGGTCATCGCCCGCCACGCCGGGCGCGACCTGCCGGCCGTGGCGCTGTTTCGCCGCTGCCTGACCGAAGCCGTGTCAGAACAGGTGCACCAGCAGCCAGTAGAGTGACGCGGACAGCGCCATGGCCACCGGCAGGGTGAGCACCCAGGCGAGCAGCAGATTGCGCACCGTCGCCCACTGCAGTCCGGAGCCGTTGGCGGCCATGGTCCCGGCCACCCCGGACGACAGCACATGGGTGGTGGAGACCGGCAGGCCGAAGGCGTCCGCCGCGCCGATGGTACCCATGGCCACCAGTTCCGCCGAGGCGCCCTGGGCATAGGTCAGGTGGGTCTTGCCGATCCGCTCGCCGACGGTGATGACGATGCGCCGCCAGCCAACCAGGGTGCCCAGCCCCAGGGCGATGGCCACCGCCACCTTGACCCACAGCGGGATGAAGCGGGTGGCCTGGTCGATCTGCCGCTTGAACTCCTTGAGATCCTCCTGAGCCTTGGGCGCCAGCCCCGGCAGGTGTTCCTTTTCCAGCAGGCGGATGGATTCCGAGGCCAGGTACATGGCGTTGCGCACGTTGGGCATGCTCTGCGCCGGCACGTTGTTGAGGGCGCCGTACTGGCGCACCTCCCGGGCGATGTCGTCGGTGATGGCGGCCAGCGCGGGCAGCACCTCGGGGTTGCTCTGCCGCTTGCGCACGAATTCCAGCAGCACCCCATGGGGATCGGCCGGTGCGGCCTGGGGCGCCGCCTGGCGCAGGCCACTGGCGGTGACTTCGGCGACGGCGGCGAAGGCCGGGGTGGCCGTGGCCGGCACGGCGCGGTTGAGCGCATAGGCGGTCGGCAGGGCACCGACCAGGATCAGCATGATCAGGCCCATGCCCTTCTGGCCATCGTTGGAACCATGGGCGAAGGACACCCCGGTGCAGGTCAGGATCAGCAGGCCGCGGATCCATGGCGGCGGCGGCTCGGCGCTCTTCGGCTCCTGGTAGAGCGTCTGGTCGCGCACGATCCGCTTGAGCAGCACCAGCAGCAGCGCCGCGCAGGCGAAGCCGATCAGCGGCGAGAACAGCAGCGCATAGCCGACCTTGGCCACCTGGCCCCAGTCCACGCCGCTGCTGCCATCCATCCCGCCCAGCCAGGCGTGCATCAGGCCGACGCCGATGATGGAGCCGATCAGGGTATGGGAAGACGACGCCGGCAAGCCCAGCCACCAGGTACCGAGATTCCAGATGATGGCGGCGATCAGCAGGGCGAAGATCATCGCGAAGCCCTTGCCCGCGCCCATTTCCACCACCAGGTCCACCGGCAGCAGGGCGATGACGCTGAAGGCCACCGCACCGCTGGAGAACAGCACCCCGAGGAAGTTGCAGAAGCCGGACCAGAGCACCGCCGCATTGGGCGGCAGCGAGTGGGTGTAGATGACCGTGGCCACGGCGTTGGCGGTGTCGTGGAAGCCATTGACGAATTCGAAGCCGAGGGCGATCACCAGCGCCAGTGCCAGGCCGGCGAAGGGCAGCCAGGTGGTGGGCGGCGACTGGGCATCGCTGACGTCGTTGTGGATACCGCCGAGGGTCACCGCCAGACCGGTCAGCAGCAGCACGATGAACAGCACGATCCGCAGCGGACCGGGCTTGCGCGAACTGTGCAGGGGATGGGACAGCGGCGACAGGGAGGCGACTGGACTGGACGAAGGCATGGGGCGAACTCCGACACGGGATCTGCCTACCCTGCGCCGGCCACATGACGCTTTTACGTCAGCGAGGTGGCCAGACGACGGATGACCGTCGCGGGCTTTTTTCCACGTCGTCCCTGCCCTGCTAGGCTGGGACTTTGCTCAAGGATCTCGCCGATGTCCCCGCGCTGGCTGCTCTGCCCCCTGCTGCTGTCCCTCGTCACCGGCGCCCTGGCGGCCACGGAGCCTTCACCGCGCAGTTGCGCCCAGGAAATCGGGCAGCGGCCTGCTCAGGCCCTGGCCACTACCTGCCGAGCGCTCTCCCCCGCCACGCGACCGCCCTGCAACGCGGCCAACAGCTGCGCCCTGATGCAGGACGAGATCGCGCGCAGCTGTGCCCTGTTCGGCGATGGCGAAGCGGCCAAGGAACCCGGTTGCGGTCCGCTGCCCAGCAGCGCCGAGGCGGCGGCGGCCGTGGTCCGGCGTTACTACCGGGCGCTGGATGCGCGGGACTACGGCACCGCCTGGCAGCTATGGGGAAGCGACGGCCAGCCCGGCAACAGCTACGAGAAATTCCGCCAGGGCTATGCCAGGACTCGCAGTGTCCAGGTGACCCTCGGTCAACCTGGCCCGGTCGAGGGTGCGGCCGGTTCGAGCTATGTCAGCATCCCGGTGACGGTCAAGGCGCGCCTCGCCGACGGTACCCGCCAGACCTTCAGCGGCCGCTATCAGCTACGCCGGGTCAACGACGTCGACGGCGCCTCGGCCGAGCAGCGCCGCTGGCACCTGGGCAGTGCGAAGCTGAAGGCCGAGCGCTAGTCCGGCCCGATCTGCCGCAGCTGGGATAGCCGGCTGCGCGTCCGCGACATGTCGGCGATCTCGCTGTCGGCTAGGGTCGCGTCGAGGGGCGCGGGGCTGACCAGGAACAGCGCCAGCCGGCGGTCGTAGAGCACATCCACCAGATTGATGAAGCGCTGCCGGGCGGCGGGGCTGGCGTCGCGCAGCGGCGGCACCGCATCGAGCAGCCAGCGCTGCCAGGTTTCGCTCAGGGTCAGGTAGTCGAGGACCGCGGTGGGGCCTTCGCAGAGATCGGCGAAGCTGAACTGCAGCAGCCCATCCGCGGCGCTGATGGCGGGCAGGCTGCGATGGCCTACCGGCACCTCGATCCTGGTCTGCGCCAGCGGCGGCAGCCCCAGCGCCTGGCGCTGTTCCAGGCTGCCCGGCCAGAGATAGGCACCGATACCGAAGGGATCGGGCTCGGCAGGACTGGCGCCGCGATAGTCCTGGGGACCGGCCACCGCGAGGATGTCCATGCGCGTCTCGATCAGTCGGATCGCCGGCAGGAAGCGCTCGTGGTAGAGCGGATTGGGTAGCAATCCTTCCGGCGGATAGTTGGAGGTGGTGATCAGCACCACGCCGCGACTGAACAGCGCCTTGAACAGCCGGGTGATGAGCATGGCGTCGCCGATGTCATGCACATGGAATTCATCGAAGCAGAGCAATCGACAGCCTGCGAGCAGTTCGTCCAGGCTGGCGGCCAGGGCATCGCCACCCGGCGGCTGGCGAAACATCCGCTCGTGCAGTTCACGAAAGAAGGCATGGAAGTGCACCCGGCGCTTCTCGGCGAATGGCAGGGCGGCGAAGAAACCGTCCAGCAGGAAGCTCTTGCCGCGCCCTACCGGGCCCCAGAGATAGAGACTGCGCGGCGCCTGGCGACGGAACAGGCGCGGGCGCAGGAGTTCGTCGGCGAGCTGGGCAAAACGGTCGATGGCGACCTGTTGCGCTTCATCCAGGGTATAGCCACGGCCCTGGGCGAGCTCGGCGAAGTGCCCCAGCACCTGCTGGGCGGGCGAAGGAGACGTCATGCAGGCGGCCAGCCGGGAAAGACAGGGCGCTAATGAAGCTACAGCCGTCGCTGCCGGTCAAGACCGGCAGCGAGGTTGCACTCAGGCCGCGGCGATGAACAGGCAGAGGCAGCAAAATATCCCGCCGACCCAGGCCAGCGAACGGCGGGTGGCGTGGTCGCGGATATACAGCCAGGTATAGGCGATGCGGCTGAGCAGGAAGAGAAAGGCCCAGAAGTTGATGGTGCCCTGGTCGGCGCCACCGGTGACATGGGCGACGATCACCGCCGCGGCGAACAGCGGGTTGATCTCGAAGGCATTCTGCTGGGCAGCGTTGGCCCGCGCCCGGGCACCCTCCAGCTTGCCGAGAAAGCTGCGCGGATCCCGATTGTCCTCGGGCGTGAAGCCGCTGCCCTTGAACTTGGCGTAGTAGGCCGCGCCATAGGGCACGAGGTAGACGAGGAAGATGCACCAGTAGGCGAAGGTCATGTCGGCGTCCCTGAGAGGGTGAGGGTTCGCCTATCTGACCTGCCGCGCCGGGAAAAATCCACTCCGCCTCAGACGGCTGTGGATCTGTGGGTCCAGCGCGCCATCAGCGCGGTCGCCACCGCGCAGAGCGCCAGCACCGCGCACATGGGCACCACGGTGCCGTTGTGCAGGGCGCCTACGCTGCTGGAAGCCAGCGCCGCCAGGATGAATTGCAGGCTGCCCATCAGCGCCGAGGCACTGCCGGCATTGGCGCCCTGCCCGGCCAGGGCGCAGGCCGAGGCGTTGGGCACGATGCCGCCGAGCAGGGCGATGGCGCAGAACAGCGGGATCATCAGCACCGGCAGCGCCTTGGGCTGAAAGGCGCCGACCAGCAGCAGGACCAGTCCCGCCGCGGCATAGGCCACCACCGCGCGCCGCAGCCAGAAGGCCGGGCCCTGGCGGACCACCAGGCGGGCATTGAGTTGTCCGAGCAGGATGAAGCCGGCGGCGTTGAGGCCGAATACCCAGCCGTAGTGTTCGGGCTTGACGCCATAGAGTTCGATCAGCACGAAGGGCGAACCGGAGATGTAGGCGAACATTCCGGCCATGGCGATGCCGCCGGTGAGGGTGTGGCCGATGAAGGTGCGATCGCGCAGCAGCCGCAGGTAGTTGCGCAAGGCCCCCCGCAGCGGCGGTCGCGGATGGTGCGCCGGCAGGGATTCGGGCAGCCAGAGCGCCACCGCGGTGCCGCAGGCGGCGGCGAACAGCGCCAGGCTGACGAAGATCGCCTGCCAGCCAAAGGTGCTGAGCAGCAGACTGCCGGCGAAGGGCGCGATGATGGGCGCGATCCCGGTCACCAGCATGATCTGCGAAAAGGCCCGCGCCGCGGCCATCGGCTCGCAGAGATCGCGTACCACGGCCCGCGCGATCACCATGCCGGCGCAACCGCCCAGGGCCTGGACGAAGCGCGCGGCGATCAGCCAGGGCAGGCTGGGCGCCAGGGCACAGCCCAGCGAAGCCAGGCAGAACAGGCCAATGCCGATCAGCAGCGGCAGGCGACGGCCGAAGCGGTCCGCCAGGGGGCCGTAGAACAGCTGGCCGCTGGCGAGACCGGCGAAATACACCGCCAGACTCAGCTGCACGTGTTCGATGTCGGTGGCGAACGACAGGGCCAGCGAGGGGAAGCTGGGCAGGTACATGTCGATGGCGAAGGGGGCGAAGGCCGAGAGGGCCCCGAGAATCAACAATAAGCGAAAGGTCATGAAGCCTGGTCCGATGGAAGCGGAAGTGTCGCGCAGTTACATACAATCATGTTTGTAAAAGCGGCGAGGCGAGCTAGACTGCGTGGCAGACCCACTGCCAGTTAGATCGCCCATGCGTCGTACGAAAGAAGAAGCCGAACAGACCCGCCAAGCCATTCTCGATGCGGCGGAAGCCCTGTTCCTGACCAATGGCGTGGCGCGTACCAGCCTGGAAATGATCGCCCGCGAATGCGGCGTCACCCGGGGTGCAGTGTACTGGCATTTCCAGAACAAGGCCCACCTGTTCCACGAAATGCTTAGCCAGATAAGGATCCCGGCCGACGAACTGACCGAACGCCTGCGCGTCGACGGCGAGGAAGACAGCCTGCAGCGGCTGTTCAAGCTGTGCATCGAAGGCATGGCGAAATTCACCCAGCCCGGTCGTGAGCAGCGGGTGATGACCATCCTGCTGCACCGCTGCGAATTCACCGAAGAGCTGCGCGAAGCCGAGGAGCGCGATCTGCAGTTCCTGCGGCAGTTCATCCGCATCACCGACGCCCTCTTCACCGCCCAGGCCGCCCGCCTGCAACCGGGCGTGACGCCGCAGCTGGCCAGCCGGATGCTGCACAGCCTGTTTCTCGGCACCCTCTCCGATCTGCTGCGCGACGAACAGACCTTCGCCCCGCTGCTGGCTGCCGATCAGGTGTTCACCACCTTCTTCCGCGCCATCGTGCGCGACTGGACTCAGTCGGCGACGGTATAGCCCGCCTGCTCGATGGCCTGGCGGAAGGGCGCATTCACCTCGGCGCTGTCGATGCGCACCTCGCCCGCCTGCAGGTCCACCTCCACCCGGGCGCGACTGTCCACCTTGAGCACCGCGGATTCGATGGCGCTCACGCAATGGGCGCAACTCATTCCAATCACCTTGATGACGTACATGGTCTGCTCCTGTCGGTCTTGACCTCTTTCTCCTGACGCCAGCGCCAGGCTCGGGTTCCAGTGTTGACCTTGACCCGAGGGCAAGGTCAACAC
>NZ_JASCON010000105.1:0-17147 GCF_029959585.1 Pseudomonas sp. PS02302 | reverse complement strand
ACGTTGGGCTTCGCTGTGCTCAACCCAACCTACGGCCGCTCGCCATGGTGGCGATCGGGCGGTCTGCAACACGTTTCTTCGGCCAGGCAGCCTCGGGCGCCGGGCCGCACGACGACTCACGTTCCCTTTCATCCCTCAGCGAAGGAAGCTCGACATGATCGGTAAAGGCAAGGCGGTTGCGGTTCTGGTGGCAGCCCTCGGGATGCCCGGTATGGCCCTGGCCCAGGAGACCAGGCTCGACAGCGGCGACACGGCCTGGATGATGATCTCCAGCGTGCTGGTGCTGATGATGCTGGTCCCCGGCCTGGCGCTTTTCTATGGCGGCCTGGTGCGGTCGAAGAACCTGCTCTCGATCTTCACCCAGAGCTTTACCGTGGCCGGAGTCATCGGCGTGCTCTGGGTGGTCTATGGCTACAGTCTGTTCGCCGACACCACCGGCATGGTGGCCGGCGAGTTCAACCTCCATAGCCTGATCGGCGGCTTCAAGCACTGGATGCTGCTCGATGTGGTGCGTGACAGCCTGGTGGGCACCATTCCGGAAAGCGTCTTCGCCACCTTCCAGATGACCTTCGCGCTGATCACCCCGATGATCATCGCCGGCTCCTTCGCCGAGCGCATGAAATTCAGCGCCGCCGTGCTGTTCTGTGCCCTCTGGTTCACCTTCTGCTACCTGCCTCTGGCGCACATGGCCTGGAGCGGGCCGGGTGGTCTGCTCTATGACTGGGGCATCCTCGAATTCGCCGGTGGCACCGTGGTGCACATCAATTCCGGCGTTGCCGGGCTGGTGGCCTGTGTGATGCTCGGTCGGCGTCAGGGTTACAGCCTCCAGGCCATGCCGCCGCACAACCTGGGCTTCGCCCTGACCGGCGCGGCCCTGCTCTGGGTCGGCTGGTTCGGCTTCAACGTCGGCTCTGCGGTGGCCGCCAGCGCCAGCGCCGGCATGGCCATGCTCACCACCCAGATCGCCGCCTGTGCCGGCATCCTCGGCTGGCTCGCGGTGGAGTGGCTGCGCACCGGCAAGGCCAGCGCCCTCGGTGTCGCCTCCGGCGCCCTGGCCGGCCTGATCGCCATCACCCCGGCCTGCGGCTTCGTCGGTCCGGCCGGGGCCCTCGCCATGGGCTTGCTGACCGGCGCCCTCTGCTACGCGGCGGTGGTCTATCTCAAGCGCACCTTCGGTTACGACGATGCGCTCGACGCCTTCGGGCTGCACGGGATCGGCGGCATCGTCGGTTCGCTGCTGACGGGCGTCTTCGCCAGCAAGAGCCTGGGCGGCTACCAGGACATCGCCATCGCCAGCCAGGTGCTGATCCAGCTCAAGAGCGTCCTCTTCACCGTGCTCTTCTGCGGGGTCATGACCTTCGTGCTGCTCTGCGTCACCCGGGTCCTGACCCGCGGCCTGCGCGTTTGCGAGCAGACCGAAGCTCAGGGCCTGGACCTCTTCCAGCATGGCGAGAAAGCCTACGGCTAAGGCGGCACCGCGCGGCCCGCCAGCCATCGCTGCGGTGGCTGGTTCCGCTCAGCGCTGGGCCCGTGCCTGATCTTGGATTGCGCCTGTTTCGACCCGCGTTCGCCCAGGAACATTCGAGCGAAGCGGGTAGCCACCAGCCTCGACCCCTAGCCCTGCAGATAGACAACCTGGGTGTGGGTGTACTCATAGAGCCCGTGCTTGCCGTCCGCGCCACCGATGCCGGACTTGCGCACCCCGGCGTGGTAGCCCTGCATGGCCTCGAAGTTTTCCCGGTTGATGTAGGTTTCGCCGAAGTCGATCTCGCGCATGGCGTGCATGGCCTTGCTCAGGCTGCGGGTATAGACGGAGGAGGTGAGGCCGTATTCGCAGTCGTTGGCCAGGGCGATGGCCTCGTCGAGATCATCCACCACCTGGATCGGCAGCACCGGGCCGAAGATCTCTTCGCGCATGATCGGCATGTCCGCACGACAGTCCGCCAGCACCGTAGGCTGGAAGTGGAAGCCGCGACCCAGGTCGGCGCGACTGCCACCGGTGACCAGGCGGGCGCCCTGGCCGAGGGCGACGTCGACCTTGGCCGCCACCTTGTCCAGGCCGGCGGCGTTGATCAGCGGTCCCATCTCCACGCCGGTGTCGGCCTGGGGGTCGCCATAGCGGGTGGCGGCCATGGCGCGACCGATGCGCTCGATGAAGTCCTCGGCCACCGCGCGTTCCACAAAGACCCGCTCGGCGCAGTTGCACACCTGGCCGGTGTTGATGATGCGCGAGTCACGGATCGCCCGGACCGCCAGGTCCAGGTCGGCATCGGCCAGGACGATGGCCGGCGCCTTGCCGCCCAGCTCCAGGTTGAGCTTGGTCAGATTCGGCGCGGCAGCGGCCATGATCCGCGAGCCGGTGCCGACGCTGCCGGTAAAGCTGACCATGTCGATGCCGGCATGGGCACTGAGCTGGCCCCCCACGGCGCCGGCACCGCTGACCAGGTTGAAGACCCCGGGCGGCAAGTCGGTCTCGGCTACCAGGCGGGCGAATTCATGGGCATTGATCGGGGTTTCTTCGCTGGGCTTGATGACGATGGTGTTGCCGGTGATCAGCGCCGGTGCCAGCTTGCGGGCGATCAGGAAGAAGGGGAAGTTCCAGGGCAGGATGCCGGCCACCACGCCCAGTGGCTTGCGCAGCAGGAAGATCTGCTCGTCGGGTCGGTCGCTGGTGATGATCTCGCCTTCGATGCGCCTTGCCCACTCGGCCATGTAGTCAAGGTAGTCGGCGGTGAAATTGACCTCCACCTCGGCCAGGCCGCGGATCTTACCCTGTTCGGCGACCAGGGTCTGGGCCAGCCGCGGCGCCTGCTCGCGCAGCTTGGCGGCGATGCGTCTGAGATAGCCGGCACGCTCGATGGCCGGTTTGCGGGCCCAGAGCTTCTGGGCGCGGCGGGCGGCGGCGATGGCCTGGTCGACGTCCTCGCGGCTGGACGCCGGTACCCGGGCCAGGGCCTCGCCGGTGGCCGGGTTATGGACGAGAAAGTCCTCGGCGGCCGGCAGGAAGCGGCCATCGATGTAGTTCTGGTAGAGGGGCAGATCGGCCATGGCGGACTCCGGGTCAATAGGTGCGAGAGGGCGCCTGGGGCGCTGCGAGGGGGCGATAGCGGGCCAGGTTGGCCAGCGCCGCCTGGCGGAACAGGCTGATGTCGATGCCGACGGCAACGAACTGGCAACCCCAGTCGCGATAGCGCCGGGCATCGTCTTCCTGGGGCGCCAGGATCCCGGCCACCTTGCCAGCCGCGCGGGTGGCATCGATGGCGGCGCGGATACGTGCCTGCACCTCGGGATGGCCTGGATTGCCGGCATGGCCGAGGCCGCTGGAGAGGTCGGCCGGGCCGACGAAGACGGCGTCCACGCCCTCCACCGCGGCGATCTCGGCGACGTTATCGCTGCCCAGCCGTGATTCCACCTGGACGATCAGGCACAGCTCGGTATGAGCGTTGTGCAGGTAGTCGGGTACCGCGTCCCAGCGGGTGGCACGGGCCAGGCCGCCGCCGACGCCACGGATGCCGTGGGGGGGATAGCGCATGGCGCGCACCAGGGCGCGAGCCTGGTCGGCGGTCTCCACCATGGGCACCATCAGCGTCTGCACGCCGATGTCCAGCAACTGCTTGATCAGCACCGCATCGCCGGTCACGCAGCGCACCACCGGCGCCGTGGAATAAGGCGCCACCGCCTGCAACTGGGCAAGGATGCTTGGCACCGTGTTGGGGGCGTGCTCGCCGTCGATCAGCAGCCAGTCGTAGCCGGTGCTGGCGGCGATTTCGGCGGCGTAGCCGGTGGCGAAGCCGGCCCAGAGGCCGTAGAGGGTGTCGCTGCCCGTGAGGCGGGCCTTGAAGGGATTGCGCGGCAGATCCATGACGGTCGTCTCCGGGGGAATCAGGAAGGGGTGTCCGGCAGGCGCACCAGCAGCCCATAGCTCAGGGCGCCGGCCACCGCGACCGCGGCGGCGATACCGAGCGCGAGGCCGAAGGAGCCGGTCTGCTGGACGATCATGCCGGTGATGACCGGGGCGAAGGCGCCGCCGAAGTAGCCACCGAAGTTCTGGATGCTGGCCAGCGAGGCCACCTGGTGCGAGGGCACCGCGACGCTGACCAGCGACCAGGTACCGGCCACTGCCACGTTGAGGCTGAACAGTGCCAGGCTGAAGCAGAGGATGACGCTGCCGATGCCGGTCACCCCGGCGCTGCACAGGGCGAACAGTCCGGCCGCCGCCAGACCGCCGCAGATCGGCAGCTTGCGGCTGAAGGCCAGGCTGCGCCCGCTGCGGGTCAGGCGGTCCACCAGCAGGCCGCCGCCGATCACGCCACAGGCGCCGGCCAGGAACGGCAGGCTGGCGACCCAGCCGGCCTGGGACAGCGACAGGTGGTGAACCCGCTCCAGGTAGGCCGGCAGCCAGGTCAGGAACAGCGACAGCATGTAGATGATGCCCACGTAGCCGATCACCACGCCCCAGGTCAGGCGGCGGCGAAACAACCCCAGCCAGTCGGCGAAGGTCAGGCGCTGGCCGGCGTCCTGGGGTGGCAGGCCGGCATCCAGGTGCGCCCGCTCCGCGGCGTCCAGCACCACCTGCACTCGGTCGCGATAGCTCAGGTACCAGAGCGCCGCGACGGCAACGCCGAGCACCCCCATGGCGATGAACATCTGTCGCCAGCCCAGCCACAGCAGTAGCGCAGTGAGGATCGGCTGGGAGATCGCCGGCCCCAGCGAGGACGACAGGTTGAAGATGCCGGAGGGCAGGCCGCGCTCGCGCACGTTGAACCACTCGCTGACCACCTTGGCGCCGGCCGGGAATTGCGGCGCCTCGCCGATGCCCAGGCCGATGCGGGCGAGGATCATCAGGTGCAGGCTGCTGAGCAGCCCGAGCACGCCCTGGGCGAGCGACCACAGGCAGATGCCCAGGCCCAGGGTCAGGCGCGCACCGAAGCGATCCAGCAGACCGCCGATGGGCAACTGGGCGAAGGCATAGGCCCAGGCGAAGGCCGACAGCAACAGGCCCATCTCCGTCGGCGTATAGCCCAGCTCGCCGCTGATGGTCTGGTTGGCGATGGCCAGGGTGCTGCGGTCGAGGTAATTGACGAAGCCTGCCAGTACCAGCAGCGCCAGGGCGATCACTTGGATCCGCTTGAGGCGAGCGCTCTTGGGTGGCAGCGGCGTCGCCGCGGGGCGCGCATCCGGTACCGGTGCCGCCAGGGTGTCGTGGGTCGCTTTCATCCAGCCCTCCTGGGCAACGCCTCAGTGGCGATAGGGACGTTCCAGGGCGCACTCCGGATTGAGGCGCACCCCGAAGCCGGGCCGATCCAGCGCCGAGGCGCGCATGCGGCCCCGCACCGGGACGGGTTCGTCGAGCAACTGCGGATGGAACATGGGCACCACCTCGTCGGCCTTGGGCGCCATCATCAGGAACTCGGCGAAGGGACTGTTGGTGCGGGTGATGACGAAGTGGTAGCTGTAGACCGAGGAGCCATGGGGCACCACCAGGGCGTTGTGGGCATCGGCCAGCGCCGAGATGCGGATCAGCTCGGTGAGGCCGCCGCACCAGCCGACGTCCGGCTGGAGGATGTCGCAGCAACCCATTTCCAGCAGCAGGCGGAAGCCCCAGCGGGTGGCCTCGTGCTCGCCGGTGGTGACCAGCATGCCCTTCGGCACGTTGCGCCTGAGTTCGGCATAGCCCCAGTAGTCATCCGGCGGCAGCGCCTCCTCGATCCACTTGAGGCCGTACTGCTGGGCGCCCTGGGCCAGGCGGGTGGCGTAGTTGAGGTCCAGGCTCATCCAGCAGTCGAGCATCAGCCAGAAGTCGTCGCCGACCCGCTCGCGCATGGTCGCCAGGGCTTCCAGATTCTTGCGCAGGCCTTCCTCGCCCTCGGCCGGGCCGTGTTGCAGCGGCAGCTTGCCGCCAATGAAGCCCATCTCCTTGGCCAGGTCCGGCCGGGCGCCGGTGGCGTAGAACTGCAATTCGTCACGCACGGCGCCGCCGAGCAACTGGTGCACCGGTTCCTGGCGCAGCTTGCCGAGCAGGTCCCAGAGCGCCAGATCCACCCCGGAAATGGTGTTGAGCACGATGCCCTTGCGCCCGTAATAGAGGGTGGAGAGGTACATCTGGTCCCAGATCTTTTCCAAGTCGGTGACCTTGGCGCCCTCCAGGAAGCGCGCCAGATGCCGCTCGACGATGAAGGCACCCAGCTCGCCGCCGGTGGTGACGGCGAAACCCACGGTGCCATCGCTGGCCTCGACTTCCACCACCAGGGTGCCCAGCACATTGATGCCGAAGCTGCGGCGGCTCTGGCGGTATTCCGGGTACTTGGCCATGGGCGTGGCGATGTGGTCGTCGATCCAGTGGCCGTCGCCCTGGTCGTGATAGTCGGCGCCACCGCCGCGAAGGGTGTAGGCGCGCACCTGCTTGATGGTGGGTAGGGTCATGGCAAAGCTCCCTTAATGACTGGGCGTGAGCTGGGGTTGGGGATCGGCCTGGTCGCGGCGGCGCAGGCCGAGGATCAGGGCGGCGGCCACCAGGGTGGTGCCGGCGAGCAGATAGAGGCCGGCGCCGGGGTGGGCGAAGGTCACCTCGGCCCAGCGCTTGGCCAGGGGCGCGATGAAGCCGCCGATGGCGCCACAGGTGTTGATCAGGGCGATGCCGCCCGCGGCGGCGCTGCCGCGCAACTGGTCGGACGGAAAGGTCCAGAACAGCGGCTGCACCGCGATGAAGCCGGCGGCGGCGAAGCACAGGGCGAGCAGCGCATAGAACGGCGAGAAGGTCACCGAGGCGGCGATGCCCAGGCCGGAAATGGCCAGGGTGGCGGCGGCGGTGCGACGGCGTTCGCCGGTGCGATCCGACCAGCTGGGGATCAGCCAGGCGGCGAGCAGGGCGCAGACCCAGGGAATCGCCGAGACCAGGCCGACCAGCAGCCCGACCTTCTGCCCGAGCAGCCCGGCCACCTGGGTCGGCAGGTAGAAGACCACGCCATAGACGCTGGCCTGGATCAGCAGGTAGATGCTGCACAGCAGGAGGATGCGCGGCTGACCGAGCAGGCGCAGCAGCCCGCCCTGGTGCGGCTTGGCGGCGTCCTCGGCGTCCAGCGCCTGTTGCAGCGCCTGCTTCTCCGCGTCGCTCAGCCAGCGGGCATCGCGCGGTCGGTTGTCCAGGTAGAACCAGGCCCAGATACCCACCAGGCTGGCCAGCACCCCTTCGACCAGGAACATCCACTGCCAGCCGTGCAGACCGCCGAAGCCGTCGAATTCCAGCAGCAGGCCCGACAGCGGACTGCCGAAGATGAAGGCCAGGGGCGCGCCGAAGTAGAAGAAACCCAGTGCCCGGGCGCGATAGCGCGATGGGAACCAGTAGGTGAGGTAGAGGATGACGCCAGGGAAGAAGCCGGCTTCGGCCACCCCAAGCAGGAAACGCAGCACATAGAAGGATGTCGCCGTGTGGGCGAACATCATGGCGGCGGAGATCAGGCCCCAGCTCACCATGATCCGGCACATCCACAGCCGGGCGCCGACGCGGTGCATGATCAGGTTGCTGGGAATCTCGAGAAAGGCGTAGCCGACGAAGAAGACCCCGGCGCCAAAGGCGAAGGCCGCGTCGGAGATGCCGGTATCGGCCTGAAAGGCGACCTTGGCGAAACCCACGTTGGCCCGGTCGAGAAAGGCCATGACGTACATCAGCAGCAGGAAGGGCAGCAGGCGCCGGGTGACCTTGGCGACCAGCCCCGGTGACAGGGTGGTGTGCATGGCGATCTCTCTTGTTGTTGTGATTCGGCCACGGCTCAAGGTAGTCGCAGTTGCAATGCCTGGATAATCGCTTTTTGTTTAGAGCCGATACCCTTAAGGTATCGGTACGCGTCGGCAGCCTGCCCAGAGCCATCGAACCCTGCTGAACGCTTACGCTCGCGCCACCAGGACACTGCCAATGAACGCTTCCCCCCATGCCCGTGCGCTGTTCGGTCGGCTGCGCTACAAGCATCTGCTGATGTTGGTGACCCTGGCCGGGACCCGCAATCTGCACCGCGCCGCCGAAGCCCTGCACATGTCGCAGCCGGCCACCACGCGGATGCTGCAGGACGTCGAGGAAGCCTTCGGCTGCGTGCTGTTCGAGCGGCAGGCGCGGGGCCTGACCCCCACGGCGCTGGGTGTGGAGATCATCGAATTCGCCCGTCGCGCCCTCAATGGCCTGGATCGCTGCGCCGAAGACCTCGATGCGCGCCGCTCCGGCGGCTATGGGCATCTGGCGGTAGGGGCGATCATGGGGGCCTTGCCCGATCTGGTGGTGCGCGCCATCGCCGCGAGCAAGGCGCGCCAACCCGGCCTGCAGTTGCGCATTCTTGGTGATACCAGCGACCAGCTCACCGAACTGCTGGAGCAGGAGCGGATCGATGTGGCCATCGCCCGTTTCACCCAGCCGGCCGATCTCGGTCGCTTCACCTTCGAGCCGCTGGGCAACGAGCATCTGGCGGTGGTAGTGCGCACCGGGCATCCCCTGACCGATCGCGCGCCACCCGATCTGGCCGAACTGGTGGCGGACTGGCCCTGGATCCTGCAACCCGAAGCCAGTCCGGCCCGGGTGGCGCTGGAGGCGGCCTTCGCCCGGCGGCAGTTGCCACCCCCGGCCGACGTCATCGAATGTGGCTCGGTGTTCGCCATGCTGCAGTTGGTGCAGATCACCGACGCCATCCTGGTGCTGACCGAGGCGGTGGTGCGCGATCACCTGCGCACCGGGCTGCTGATCCCGCTCGACCTGGAGATCACCGAACCCCTGACGCCCTTCGGGATCCTGCTGCGCACCGGCCAGGTACCCAGCGCGGCGCTGGAGGGGTTTCTCGGCCTGCTCAGACGCCAGGCCGCGGGGACCACCGCCTGAGCGCCGCCTGGCCTGCGTCACCGCCCCGGCCCAGCGAGAAATATTTTCGCTGCGCCTGTTGTTTCTTCCCTGATAAATCAGTATCTTAGCGGCCGCTGGTGCAGAGAACCCCGCTGAACAGGTTCTCGGTAAGTGCCAGCCGGATGCCGCAAGGCTTCCATGCGCAGCGGTAGTTCAGTCGGTTAGAATACCGGCCTGTCACGCCGGGGGTCGCGGGTTCGAGTCCCGTCCGCTGCGCCACACACCGCTCGCGAGCTCTGCCTCGCGGGTAACGAAAGAAGCGGCCCTTGAGGCCGCTTTTTTTTTCGTCCTGCACTTTTGTCGCCACGTCTTGCCGGCGGGAAACCCCAACGCTTCGCTAGC
This sequence comes from Pseudomonas sp. PS02302, assembly GCF_029959585.1. Lineage (NCBI taxonomy): Bacteria > Pseudomonadati > Pseudomonadota > Gammaproteobacteria > Pseudomonadales > Pseudomonadaceae > Pseudomonas > Pseudomonas sp. PS02302. Next base: position 7,924 of record NZ_JASCON010000105.1, on the reverse strand, counting down.
CTCCAATGGCTATCATCGATGCGCGGGAGTGGCCATGAAGATCGTCTGTCTGGGTTGGGGTTCGTTGATCTGGAAGGCGGCGGAGTTGCCGGTCGCTTCGGATTGGTTCGAGGACGGCCCCAGGTTGCCCATCGAATTTGCCCGGGAGGGTGACAGCGGCGAGTTGGCCACGGTCATCTGCGCCGGTGTGGCCGATGTCCAGGTGCTCTGGGCCGCTCTGGCGGTCGAGACCCTGGACGAGGCGCGTGAAGCTCTGCGTGCGCGCGAGGGGGTGCCGAGGGAGCAACCCGAGTGCATCGGCAGCTGGCCGCGCGGTCCGCAATCGCCGTTCCAGCAGCGCATCGCCGCCTGGGCGGCGGAGCAGGGTGTCGACGCCGTGGTCTGGACCGCCCTGCCGCCGCGCAGCGGCGGCCTCAATCAGCGCATGCCGACGGTGGAACAGGCGCTCGATTACCTGCGCAAACTCGACCATGAGCGGCAGGCGCATGCGCGGGACTATATCCGCCGGACGCCGGTGGCTATAGACACCGAATACCGACGGGTAATAGCCCGGACGTTCAACTGGCAGCCCGTGCCCGAGGCGCAGCCGGATCTGGACGCATCCGCCTGAGGTGCATGCCAGAGCGCTTTGCGAAGTCTGAGTCACGAAGTTCTGCCAACTTCTGCATGTTTATGCAGTTGAATTGAGGGTTCGTACTCGGCGGCTTTTTTCGAGGGATTCGGTTACTCCCAGATTACTTGCAAAGATGCCTAACAAGACCTTGTTGGCGCCAATTCTCCGGCTTGGCTTAAGGTTTTCTTAATGTTCAAACTCGCAGGCGCGAGAAGAGGCCGCTATTTTTTCAAAAGGATTACTTGTCACTGGCATCAGAGGCATCAATCCTTTATCTTCGCCTGCAACTTTCGCTCGCGGGCGAAGTTTCCATTAGCCTTTTTCAGATTGTTGCCAGGAGTGCCCATGTCCCGTCTCGCCGAATTCCGTGCTGCCGAAGAGCAACTTCGCGCCCAACTGCAATTGCTCGAAGATCTGAAGCAGGACAGTTCCCTGCAGAAAGAAATCGAATTCGAAAGTAGGCTCCAGGCCCTGATGGATGAATATCACATGAACCTGGGCGATATCATCGGCATTCTGGATCCCAATGCTGCCCCCAAGCACAAGGCGCAGACGCCGCATCCGGAAAAGCCGGCTGGCAAGCGTCGTCCGCGCAGCACCAAGCGTTATCAGCATCCCAAGACCGGCGAAATCATCGAGACCAAGGGCGGCAACCACAAGTTGCTCAAAGCCTGGAAAGCCGAACACGGCGCCGATACCGTGGAAGGCTGGTTGCAGTAACGTCTTGCCCGGGTTGCGGTCGGTAGCTGCGCAAGGCAGATCTACCGACCGGAATCCTTTTCCGACCGCTGCAACCTCAGCGCCGCCCGTTATTTCGCCACGTTCAAGTTCATACCGGCGGGATGGTTTTCCCGGCGCCTATCAAACTGCGGCGATCATCGCATTCATCATATCTTTTAATCACCCCGCACGCTTAAGAACGGCCAAAGCCCGCCTGACTTAGGTCGACGGCCAAGGACAGGGCGATAACGGGGAAGGCGGCCTCTTTCCGCACTCGGTAAGCGGTGTTCAGCCCACGGCGGCTAACCTTCGATGCGCAGGCGATAACCCACGCCGGGTTCGGTCACGATATAGCGCGGCGCCAGCGGATCATCCGCCAACTTCTGCCGGAGATGGCCAATCACGATGCGCAGATAATGACTGTCCTGCGCATGGGTCGGGCCCCAGATATCGATCAGCAATTGCCGCTGGGTCACCACCCGTCCCGGATGGTGGGCGAGGGCGGCCAGCACGGCGTACTCCTTGCGCGTCAGGGCCACTTCGCTGCCACCCAGAACGACCCGACGATAGGCGAAATCCACTTTCAGATCGCCAACCTCCAGCGCCGCGACCTGCTGGGTCGCCGTGGTCGGGGTCTGCCGCAGCAGGGCGCGACTGCGGGCCAGGAATTCCTGGATACCGAAGGGCTTAGTCACGTAGTCGTTGGCGCCGGCATCCAGGGCGCGGACCTTCTCGCGCTCGTCCGCCCGCACCGACAGCACCAGCACCGGCACCGCGGACCATTCGCGCAGGTCGACCAGCACCTCCTGGCCATCGCGATCGGGGAGGCCCAGGTCGAGGATGACCAGGTCCGGCTGGCTCAGCGCCGCCTGGGCCAGGCCTTCGGTGCCGGTGGCGGCTTCGCTGACCTGGTAGCCCTGGGCCGCGAGGCTGATGCGCAGGAATTTGCGGATCTGGGGTTCGTCGTCGATGACGAGGACGTGAGCGGGCATCTGAGCGGGTTCCACACGAGAAGGCGTCATCATAGCCGCTGTGATTGCCGGGTCGCCTGGCCTTATTCGGCCGGAGGAGCGGGCAGTGGCAGATGCATGCGCAGCGTGGTGCCGCGACCGTCGAGGCCGTCTTCCACGCTGACCCGTCCGCCATGGGCGCCGACCATGCCCTGGCAGATCGCCAGCCCCAGACCGGTTCCCTGCCCACCCCGGTCGCCGCGGGCGGCGGTATAGAACATGTCGAAAATCCGCGTGCGATCCTCGGGCGGAATGCCCGGGCCTTCGTCGGCCACGGCCAGCTGCAGTTCATTGCCCTGGCGCAGCACGCTGATTTCCAGCCGGCCGCCGGATGCGGAGAAGCGGATGGCGTTCTCCAGCACATTGACCAGCGCCTGTTCGATCAGCGCCGGATGAACCCAGAGCAGCGGCAGGCCCGGCTCGATCCGGGTGGCTACCTGCAAGCCGCTCAGCAGCGGCTGCAGGCGCTGCAGGGCGCTGGCGAGGATGTCGCCGGGGTCGACCCAGTCCCGTGCCAGCTGCAGGCTGCCGTGGCCGAGGCGGGTCATGTCGAGCAGATTCTGGATATAACGATCGAGGCGTTCGGCCTCCTGGCGGGTGGCCTCCAGCAACTCCTGGCGATCGCTGGCGGGAATGGCTTCGCCCAGGGTCGCCAGGGCATCGATGGAACCGCGCATCACCGTCAGCGGCGTGCGCAGGTCATGGGACACCGAGGCGAGCAGGGCGCTGCGCAGCTGTTCGGTCTCGCCATGCAGGCGCGCGGCTTCGAGATCCTCGCTGAGGCGCACCCGCGCCAGGGCCTGGGCCAGCGGCTGCGCCAGGCTGGCCAGCTGGCGCCGCTCGGCGTGGTCCAGGGGCTGGGCATCGTCACGCCGTACGCCCAGTACGGCCAGGCTGCCGCCCTCGCCGAGCAGCGGCCACCACCACCATCCACCGGAGGGCAGGGTGTCGGTGCCGCAGCCGGCCGGCTTTTCCTGCTTCCAGGCCCATTCGGCGGCGATGCGTTCGTGGTCGGCCAGCAGCAGGTCGCCCGGTTGGGTCACCAGCTGCCCCGCCTTTTCCGGCAGCAGCAGGCAGATGTGGCGCGTCGCCTCCCCTAATTGCTTGAGGGTGACGCTGACCACCGCCTGGCGATCGCTGGCAGCGCTCAGCTGGCGGGTGAAGTCCAGCAGCGCCAGGGTCTCGCGCTGGGTGCGCCGCAGTGCCTGCAGCTGGCGCCGCTGGCGGGCGGCCAGGTCACCGGTGAGCAGGGCCATCAGCAGGAAGAAGGCCAGGGTGAGGACATCCTGCTCGCGGTTGATGGTCAGCGAGAAGGCCGGCGGGATGAACAGGAAATCGTAGGCGAGAAAGCCCAGCAGGGCGCAGAACAGCGCCGGACCGCGGCTGCTGCGCACCGCCACCAGCAGGACGGCGGCGAGAAAGATCAGCGAGATATTGGGCAGTTCCAGCAGCCCGGACAGGCCCTCGGCGATGACCGCGGCCACGGCGGTGGCCAGGACGGCGGCGCCATAGGGACCGGGCCTGAGCGCCCGGCGTGGCCGGGCGGCGGGCGGCGCGTCGCGATCCAGATCGAGGATGGCGATCTCCAGCCCCTGGGCCAGGCGCAGCAGGCGACTGGCCAGGCGGCGCCGCAGGCTGAAGCCGCGCGGGCGGCCGCGACCGATCAGCAGCACGCTGGCGCGCTGGTCGCGGGCATGGCGGACCAGGGCGCGGGCCGGATCGCTGTCTCTCAGGGTCAGCACCTCGCCCCCCAGGCGTTCGGCCAGGCGTTGACTGGCCTGGAGATTGGCGCGGGCGGTGTCGTCCAGCGGCTGGCCGGTATCGACATGGACCAGGGTCCAGGGCAGATGGCGCTGGTCGGCGAGGCGGCTGGCATGACGCACCAGGCGCTCCGCCGAAGGCGCGGTGCCGGCGCCGACGATGAGGCGCCCCAGCAGCGGTGGCGCGGCCTGGCCCTGCTGGCGGTATCTCAGGGCGAGCGCCGAGTCCACCTGGGCCGCGGCGGTGCGCATGGCCAGTTCGCGCAGGGCGGTCAGATTGGTCTGGCTGAAAAAGGCATCGATGGCTGCGCGCGCCTGCTCGGGCACATAGACCTTGCCCTCGCGCAGGCGCTCCAGCAACTCCCGGGGCGGCAGGTCGATGAGCACCAGGTCATCGGCGTCGAGCAGTACCTGGTCCGGCACCGTCTCGCGGACCTGGACGCCGGTGATGTCGCGCACCTCGTCGTTGAGACTTTCCAGGTGCTGGACGTTGACCGTGGTATAGACGTGGATGCCAGCGGCAAGCAGGTCTTCGACATCCTGCCAGCGCTTGGCATGGCGACTGCCGGGGGCGTTGCTGTGGGCGAGTTCGTCGACCAGCACCAGTTTCGGCGGGTCGGCCAGCAGGCCTTCCAGATCCAGTTCGGTAAGCTTGAGGCCGCGGTGCTCGACCCGCCGCAACGGCTGCTGCGGCAGGCCGGCGAGGAGGGCAGCGGTCTCCCGCCGCCCATGGGTTTCGACGATCCCGGCGCGCACCCGGCGGCCCTGGCGCAGGGCGGTCTGGGCCGCCTGCAGCATGGCGTAGGTCTTGCCTACGCCAGGCGCCGCCCCCAGGAAGACCTTGAGGCGCCCGCGGCCTTCGCGGTGTTCGGCGAGCAGCGCCTCGGCGCGCCCGGTGCTGTCGGTCATGGAGCCAGTTCCGCCAGGGCCAGATTGAGAAGCAGGACATTAACCGTTGCCGGGCCGAAGCGCGAGGTGTGCGTCTGCTCGCTCACCAGGGCGTCCAGACGCTCCGGTGGGAGGCCTCGCGCGGCGGCGATACGGGCGATCTGATAGCGGGCGCCGGCCGAGGTGAGGTCCGGATCGAGGCCGCTGGCGGAGGTGGTCACCAGTTCCTGCGGCACCGGGCCCTGGCCGGCCACCTGCAGGGCGGGGAGCGCCTTCTCGATCCGCTCGCGCAGCCCCGGCGCCGATTGGGCCAGGTTGCTGGCGCTGCTGGAGACGGTGGCGTAGTCGCCCGCCGAAGGGCGCGGCTGGAACCACTCGGGGCCGGTGAATTTCTGCGCGATCAGGCGTGAGCCGAGGACCCTGCCGTCGGCGCGCTGGAGCAGGCTGCCGCCGGCCTGGTCGGCGAACAGCACCTGGCCGAGCACCGTCACCAGCAGCGGGTAGGCACCCCCGGTCAGGACGCTGAGCAGCAGGAGCATCAACACGGCGGAACGCAATTGCATGAGCATGGCGGTCTCCTCAGACCAGACCCAGGGCGCCTAGCGCCAGGTCGATAGCTTTGATGCCGACGAAGGGCACGACGATGCCGCCCAGGCCATAGATCAGCAGGTTGCGGCGCAGCAGGGCGGCGGCGCTGGCGGCCTTGACCCGCACCCCGCGCAGCGCCAGGGGAATCAGCGCGACGATGATCAGGGCGTTGAACACGATGGCCGAGAGGATGGCGCTCTGCGGGCTGGCCAGGTGCATCACGTTGAGCGTGTTGAGCTGCGGATAGATGCCGGCGAACAGCGCGGGCAGGATGGCGAAGTACTTGGCCACGTCGTTGGCCACCGAGAAGGTGGTCAGGGCGCCACGGGTCACCAGCAGTTCCTTGCCCACCTGCACCACGTCGAGCAGCTTGGTGGGGTCCGAATCCAGATCCACCAGGTTGGCGGCCTCGCGGGCGGCCTGGGTGCCGTCGTTCATCGCCATGCCCACATCGGCCTGGGCCAGGGCCGGGGCGTCGTTGGCGCCGTCGCCGCACATGGCTACCAGCTTGCCCTCGGCCTGTTCGCTGCGGATGCGCTCCAGCTTCTTCTCCGGGGTGGCTTCTGCGATGACGTCGTCCACCCCGGCCTCGGCGGCGATGGCGGTGGCGGTGAGGGGGTTGTCGCCGGTCACCATCACGGTGCGGATGCCCAGGGTGCGCAGTTCAGCGAAGCGCTCGCGAATCCCCGGCTTGACCACGTCCTTGAGGTGGATGGCGCCCAGCAGCCGGCCTTCGCCGCAGACCAGCAGCGGGGTGCCGCCGCTCTTGGCGATGGTCTCGATCTCCCGGGCCAGCACCTCCGGCAGGTCGGCACGGGTCTGGCCGAGAAACATCAGCACGGCGTCCACCGCCCCCTTGCGGTACGCGCGGCCCTGCCAGTCGATGCCCGACAGGCGCGTCTCGGCGCTGAAGGGAATGGGCGTGACCTGGGCCCGCGGCGGCTCTTCCAGTGGGTGCAGGTTGCGCAGGTATTCCACCACCGAGCGGCCTTCCGGGGTTTCGTCGGCGAGGGAGGCATAGAGGGCGCCGTCGGCCAGGGCCTTGGGGGTGATGCCCTGGGCCGCGTACAGGGCGCTGCAGCGACGGTTGCCGAAGGTGATGGTGCCGGTCTTGTCCAGCAGCAGGGTATGGACGTCACCGGCGGCTTCCACGGCGCGTCCCGAGGTGGCGATCACGTTCAGCCGCACCAGGCGATCCATGCCGGCGATGCCGATGGCCGAGAGCAGGCCGCCGATGGTGGTGGGGATCAGGGTTACCAGCAGCGCGACCAGGAACAGCAGCGGCAGCTCGCCACCGGCCAGGGCGGCGAAGGGCTGCAGGGTCACCACCACCAGCAGGAAGATCAGCGTCAGGCCGATCAGCAGGATGTCCAGGGCGACCTCGTTGGGGGTCTTCTGGCGCTTGGCGCCTTCCACCAGGGCGATCATGCGGTCCAGCGTCGATTCGCCGGGGTTAGCGGTGATGCGCACCCGGATCCAGTCCGACACCACCCGGGTGTTGCCGGTGACGGCCGAGCGATCGCCGCCGGATTCGCGAATCACCGGCGCCGATTCACCAGTGATGGCCGCCTCGTTGACCGCGGCCACGCCTTCGATGATCTCGCCGTCACCGGGGATCAGTTCGCCGGCTTCCACCCGCACGATCTGCCCCTTGCGCAGCGAACTGGCCGGCACCATGCGCTGCTCGCCGTTTTCCTCCAGGCGCGCGGCGAGGTTCTGGCCGATGCCCTTGAGGCTGTCGGCGCGGGCCTTGCCACGCCCCTCGGCGAGGGCTTCGGCGAAGTTGGCGAACAGCAGGGTGAACCACAGCCAGAGGGTGATCTGCACCGCCACCCCGGTGCTCACGCCATTGTTGGGCGCCAGGCACAGCAGGGTGGAGAACAGCGCGGTGATCTCCACCACGAACATCACCGGCGAGCGGATCTGCTGGCGCGGGTCGAGCTTGACGAAGGCCTGCCGCAGCGCCTGGCGCCACAGGGTGCCAGGGGGAGGAGTGGGCAGGGTGTGGGTCTGGGCATCCATTTCAACGGACTCCGAACAGTTGCAGATGGTCGGCGATCGGCCCCAGGGCGAGCGTCGGCAGGAAGGTCAGGCCACCCACCAGCAGCAGGGTGATCACCAGCAGGGTGACGAACAGCGGCCCGTGGGTGGGGAAGCTGTTGGGGCCGAGTGGCACGGGGCGCTTGGCCGCCAGGCTGCCGGCGATGGCCAGGACTGGCAGGATGTAGCCGAAGCGACCGATCAGCAGGGCCAGGCTCAGCATCAGGTTGTGGAAGGGCGTATTGGCACCGAAGCCGGCAAAGGCCGAGCCGTTGTTGGCCGTGGCCGAGGTATAGGCATAGAGC
>NZ_JASCON010000104.1:0-17330 GCF_029959585.1 Pseudomonas sp. PS02302 | reverse complement strand
GCTACCGGTAGTGCCGGCAGCATACCGGGGCCGGGCGACCTTGAGTAGTCGCCCGGCCCCGGAGTGGATCGGAGCCCGTTCAAAGGCTCGCGAGCTAGAGCCAAACAAGGCAAAAATGGCTGAGGAAGCAGAGTTTACGAGTGGTAAATGAGCATTCCGAAGCCATTTTTAACGCAGTTTGGCCGACGCGCAGCAGACTTTGAACAGGCTCTTAGACCTGGCGCGCTTCGGCGATGGTCTGGTCCAGGGCGACGCCGGCACCGAACAGCCCCGGGTACTCGGCGGTCACCAGCCAGGCCGGGATGTCCTTGAGGTAGGCGCTGCTGGTCTTGCCCTTGTCGGCGAAGGCATGGGCGAAGGCCCCGCTCTGGAAACGCTCGACGAAGCGCGGCAGGATGCCGCCGGCGATGTAGACGCCACCCAGGGCGCCCAGGGTGAGGGCCGCGTTGCCGGCGACCCGCGCCAGCCAGATGAAGAACTGCTCCAGCACGGCGTCGGCATAGGGGTCACCCTTGAGCGCCAGCTCGCAGATGTCCGCCGCGCTGTGCAGGGCGGCGGTGCGGCCGTCCAGTTCGCAACTCGCGTGATAGAGGTTGACCAGGCCGCTGCCGGACACCACGCGCTCGGCGGAGACGTGGTTGCCGAACTGGCGCTTGAGGATCTTCCAGATATCGAATTCGCGCTGGGTGTTGATCGGCAGGTCGACGTGACCACCCTCGCTCGGCAACACGATCCAGCGATCCTTGCCACTGGGTACCAGGCTGGCGAGACCCAGGCCGGTGCCTGGCCCGATCACCAGGCGCGGACGGGTCGGCAAGGCGGTGCCGTCGCGCACCTGGACGGAGTCCGCCGGGTCCAGGCGGGCGATGGCCCAGGCCATGGACGTGAAGTCGTTGATCAGCAGCAGATGGGTCAGCCCCAGCTCGCGACAGAATTGCTCGCGCTTGATCACCCAGTGATTGTTGGTGAAGCGGAAATCACCCTCGCCCACCGGGCCCGCACAGGCGAGGCACACGGCGGTGATGTCATCCAGCGCCACGCCGCTCTGCGCCAGATACTTGCGCACGGCATCTTCCGGACAGGCGTAATCCGCACAGGCGAAGACCTCGATGGCCTCCAGGCGACCGTCGCGCCACAGGGCGAAGCGGGCATTGGTGCCCCCGATGTCGCCAACCAAAGCCAAACTCATTTCAGCGCCTCCAGACTGGAAGTGAATGCACTGGCACCCGATTCAGCGGTACTCATGGCGCCGCGCATGAAGGCGAACAACTCACGACCACAGCCTACCCCGGTGCCCTGGGGCGCTTCGACCGCCTGGCGAGCCATCCATTCGTCCGCCGGGACCAGAATCTTCAGCTCTCCGGTGCGTCCATCGACACGAATGAGATCGTCGTCACAGACCTTGGCCAGCGGCCCGCCATCAATGGCTTCCGGACAGAGGTGGATCGCCGCCGGGACCTTGCCCGAGGCACCGGACATGCGGCCGTCGGTGACCAGCGCCACCTTGAAACCGCGATCCTGCAGCACGCCGAGGTAGGGGGTGAGCTTGTGCAGCTCGGGCATGCCCAGGGCCTTGGGCCCCTGGAAACGTACCACCGCGACGAAGTCGCGCTCCAGCTCGCCGGCCTTGAAGGCGGCCGCCAGTTCGCTCTGGTCATGGAAGACCCGCGCCGGGGCTTCCACCACCTGATGGTTGGGCGCCACCGCCGACACCTTCATCACGCCACGCCCGAGATTGCCCTGCATGACGCGCAGGCCGCCCTCCTCGTTGAACGGCCGGCTGGCCGGACGCAGGATGTCCTCGTCCAGGCTTTCGGCCCGGCCGGTGCGCCACTCCAGCTTGCCGTCCACCAGGAAGGGTTCCTGCAGGTAGCGCGACAGGCCACGGCCCATGATGGTGTTGACGTCTTCGTGCAGCAGTCCGGCTTCGAGCAGGGTGTGCACCATGAAGTTGACGCCACCGGCGGCATGGAAGTGGTTCACGTCGGCCTTGCCGTTGGGATAGACCTGGGCCAGGGTCGGGGTGACCGCCGAGATCTCGGCCATGTCGTCCCAGGTCAGCTGGATACCGGCGGCCTGGGCGATGGCCGGGATGTGCAGGGTGTGGTTGGTCGAGCCACCGGTGGCGCTCAGGGCTACCACCGAGTTGACGATGGACTTCTCGTCGACGATCTCGCCCAGCGGCATGAAGTTGCCGCCCTGATGGGTGATGCGGGTCACCTGGCGCGCCGCCTCGCGGGTGAGTTCGTCACGCAGCGGGGTGTAGGGATTGACGAAGGAGGACCCCGGCAGGTGCAGGCCCATGACCTCCATCACCACCTGGTTGGTGTTGGCGGTGCCATAGAAGGTGCAGGTGCCAGGGCTGTGGTAGGACTTCATCTCCGACTCCAGCAACTCCTCGCGGGTCGCCTTGCCCTCGGCGAAGGCCTGGCGCACGCGCGCCTTCTCCTTGTTGGAGATGCCCGACGGCATCGGGCCGCCCGGGACGAAGATCATCGGCAGATGGCCGAAACGCAGCGCGCCGATCATCAGGCCGGGGATGATCTTGTCGCAGATGCCCAGCAGCAGCGCGGCGTCGAACATGTTGTGCGACAGGGCCACGGCGGTGGACATGGCGATGACTTCACGACTCGCCAGGCTGAGCTCCATGCCGGCCTCGCCCTGGGTCACGCCGTCGCACATGGCCGGCACGCCACCGGCGAACTGACCGACGGAGCCGATCTCGCGCAGGGCCTGTTTGATCAGCTCCGGGTAGTGCTCGTAGGGCTGATGAGCCGACAACATGTCGTTGTAGCTGGAAACGATGGCGACGTTGGCCTGGTCCATCAAACGGAGGCGCTGCTTATCCGTCGAGGATCCACACCCGGCGACGCCATGGGCAAAATTAGCGCATTGCAGCTTGCCGCGCTGCGGACCGTCGCTGGCGGCGGCCCGGATCATGGCGAGGTAACGCTCACGGGTCGGACGACTGCGTTCCACCAACCGCTGTGTGACTTCGAGGACGCGAGGATGCATGGTTTCGATTCTCCACCGGGCTAAATTTGTTGTTATTTCAAACATTCACAGCCAAATTGGCGCTATTATTCCGCTTAGCACGCGTCATGTGTAATGTTTTTTACAACAAAACCCAGCTATCGCGAGGTTTCTCTCAATGAGTATTCGTATTGCCATCAATGGTTTTGGACGCATCGGCCGCAACGTGCTGCGGGCGCTGTATACCGAGGGCTATCGCCAGGACCTGGAGGTCGTTGCGATCAACGACCTGGGCGACGCCGCCATCAATGCGCATCTCCTACAGTATGACAGCGTTCATGACCGCTTCCCTGCCGAGGTGTCCGTCGAGGGCGACAAGCTGGTGGTCAATGGTGACCGCATCGCCGTGACGGCCATCCGCAACCCGGCCGAGCTGCCGTGGAAGGACCTGAAGATCGACGTGGTGTTCGAATGCACCGGTCTCTTCACCAGCCGCGACAAGGCCGCCGCCCACCTGGAAGCCGGCGCCGCCAAGGTGATCATCTCGGCCCCGGGCAAGGACGTGGACGCCACCATCGTCTATGGCGTCAATGACAACATCCTGCGCCAGTCGCACCAGATCATCTCCAATGCCTCCTGCACCACCAACTGCCTGGCGCCGGTCGCCCAGGTGCTACAGCGCGAGCTGGGTATCGAGAACGGTCTGATGACCACCATCCATGCCTACACCAACGACCAGAACCTGTCGGACGTCTACCACTCCGACCCCTTCCGGGCGCGTTCGGCCACCCAGTCGATGATCCCGACCAAGACCGGTGCCGCCGAGGCGGTGGGTCTGGTTCTGCCGGAGCTGCAAGGCAAGTTTAGCGGCATGGCGGTGCGGGTGCCGACCATCAACGTGTCGCTGGTCGATTTGACCATCCTGACCGCCAAGGAAACCGACGCCAAGACCCTCAACGTCTTCATGAAGGCGGCGGCCGAAGCTTCGCCGGTCCTGGGCTACAACGACAAGCCGCTGGTCTCCATCGACTTCAACCACAACCGCCTGTCGTCGATCTTCGACGCCAACCACACCAAGGTGAGCGGCAAGCTGGTGAAGATCATGGCCTGGTACGACAACGAGTGGGGCTTCTCCAACCGTATGCTCGATACCTGCAAGGCGCTGGTCAACGCGCCGGCCTGAGGTCTGTAAGACCTGATGGAAAAAAGCGCCTTCGGGCGCTTTTTTCATTTTCAGTTGCGGCAAGGTCGGTCCACAGATGCGGTAGCTCCTACGGGGGAGTGCCGAAGATAGGAGCAACTGTCTTTATCGCGGCCATGGGCCGCTCCTACAGAAGATCCAGCTGCAGTAGGAGCGGTCGCTACGGCGCACCGCCATGGCCGCGATACGTATCAGATAACTGGAAAACCGTAGCGTGGAAAACGGCGTAGCCTTTTCCGCTTGGGCATACCCCGTAAGCCCTGCCCTCACCCCAACCCTCTCCCACAGGGAGAGGGGGTTATTCAAGCGAGGGGTGATCTTCCGCAGTCAGGGGAACACCGTAGCGTGGAAAACGGCGCCGCCTGTCCCGCTTGGGCATGCCCCGTAAGCCCTGCCCTCACCCCAGCCCTCTCCCACAGGGAGAGGGGGTTGATCGAGTGAGGGGTGATCTTCCGCAGCCAGGAGAGCACCGTAGCGTGGAAAACGGCGCAGCCTTTTCCGCTTGGGCATGCCCCGTAAGGCCTGCCCTCACCCCAGCCCTCTCCCACAGGGAGAGGGGGTTGATCGAGCGGGGGGTGATCTTCCGCAGTCAGGGGAGCACCGTAGCGCGGAAAACGACGCAGCCTTTTCCGCTTTGGCATGCCCCGTAAGCCCTGCCCTCACCCCAGCCCTCTCCCACAGGGAGAGGGGGTTGATCGAGCGAGAGATGATCTTCCGCAGCCAGGGGAGCACCGTAGCGTGGAAAACGGCGCAGCCTTTTCCGCTCGGGCATACCCTGTAAGTCCTGCCCTCACCCCAGCCCTCTCCCACGGGGAGAGGGGGTTGATCGAGCGAGGAATGATCTTCCGCAGCCAGGGGAGCACCGTAGCGTGGAAAACGGCGCAGCCTTTTCCGCTCGGGCATACCCTGTAAGTCCTGCCCTCACCCCAGCCCTCTCCCACAGGGAGAGGGGGTTGATCGAGTGAGGAGTGATCTTCCGGCTGGAAAGGGCGTTCAGCGGGTAGGTTGGGTTGAGCAGCGCGAAGCCCAACAGGCCTGACTCAACCCTCGTCTTCCTCGTCCGCCGCCTGGCGCAGGTCATCGAAATCGGTCTTGAGGCCGGTCTCCATGGCGTCCAGTTCGGTGAGCAGAGTACGGAAACTGGTGCGCTCGGGGATCACCAGGGTGTCCTCCTCGTCCTTCGGCTCCCCTACCCCCAGCGCCGCCAGGCTCAGCTCGGGGTCTTCCAGCACCGAGGCCGGCTCCGGCTCCAGCTGGCGCACCTCGGCCAGGGGCGGCAGCTGGTCGAGGCTGCGCAGGTCGAAGTAGTCGAGAAAGGTCCTGGTGGTGGCAAACATCGCCGGGCGGCCGGGCACGTCGCGATAGCCGACCACGCGGATCCAGTCGCGCTCCAGCAGCGTTTTGACGATCTGGCTGTTGACCGCCACCCCGCGCACCTCCTCGATCTCGCCACGGGTAATGGGCTGCCGATAGGCGATCAGCGCCAGGGTCTCCAGCATGGCGCGGGAATAGCGCGGCGGACGCTCCTCCCAAAGTCGCCCGACCCAGGGCGCGTACTTTTCGCGCACCTGCAGGCGATAGCCGGAGGCCACTTCCTTGAGTTCGAAGCCGCGCTTGCGGCAGGACCCGCCGAGCACCGCGAGACCCGCGCGCAGGTGCGCGGGCTCGGGGCGTTCGTACTCTTCGAAGAGTTCGGCCAGGCGTTCCAGGGTCAGGGGTCGGCCGGCGGCGAGCAGGATGGCTTCCAGCAGGGGCGCCAGTTGCTTGGGATCGGTGTAGTTCATGGGCGGCGATGATACGGCCGGGCGCGGGTCACGCCAAATCCAACCGGCCACCGGATGGCGAGATCCGTGGGGTATTTGACCTTGTCGCCAGACTGGCAGCCAGGGCATGCTCGGCAGATCGCTACGGAGAGCCATCCATGCCGCTGATCGCTGCCCTGCTCTACCCCAACGTCATGAGTCTGGACGTCACCGGCCCGCTGCAGGTATTCGCCTCGGCCAATCTGGAACGGGAACGCCAGGGCCTGCCCGCCTATTACCAGCTGCGCCTGCTGGGCGCCGCCGAGGGGCTGGTCAGGACGTCGGCCGGTATCGGTATCCAGGCCGAACAGAGCTGGTACGACCTCGACGTGGGCGAGGTGGATACCCTGTTGATTCCCGGCGGCATAGGCATCGAGACGCTACGCCAGGACGCCGGCTTGCAGGCCTGGCTGCGCGATCTGGAACCCCGGGTGCGACGACTCGGCTCGGTGTGTTCCGGTGCCCTGCTGCTGGCCAGCGCCGGGCTGTTGAACGGTCGCCGCGCCACCACCCACTGGGCCTATGTCGACGAACTCGCCACCTTTGCGGGCATTGAGGTTCAGGGCGATCGCCTGCATACCTACGACCCCCTGGGGCGTGATGGCGATCCTCATGTCTTTACCTCGGCCGGCGTCACCGCCGGCATCGACCTGGCCCTGGCGCTGGTGGAAGCCGATCTCGGACGTCCGCTGGCGCTGGCGGTGGCGCGCCGGCTGGTGATGTTCCTGCGCCGTCCCGGCGGGCAGGCGCAATTCAGCGCCTGTCTGGCGCCCGATCCGGGACGGACACCACGGCTGGCCGCCCTGCTCGACTGGATTCCCGGTCACCTGGGGGAAGACCTGGGCCTAGAGCGACTGGCCGAGCGGGCCCATATGGCGCCGCGCACCCTGTCGCGGCTGTTCAGCCGCGAGGTCGGCATGGGGCCGGGCCGCTATGTCGAGCAGGTCCGCCTGGAGACGGCGCGGGTGCTCTTGCAGGATGGCCAGGCTTCCATCGGTACGGTCTCGCGCCTGTGCGGCTTCGGCCATCCGGAAAATCTCCGGCGCACCTTTCACAAACACCTGGCGGTCAGCCCCCAGGACTATGCGGCGCGCTTTGGCGCCTGATCAAGGAGAGACAGCCATGCTGGAAATGCGGACCTCGTGTGAACACTGCGCCAAGGCCTTGCCGATGGGCAGCGAAGAGGCGGTGATCTGCTCCTATGAGTGCACCTTTTGCACGGAATGCGCCGCCGGGCCGCTGCAGGGGCAGTGTCCGAACTGTCGCGGGGAGCTGGTCAGGCGACCGCGGCGGGTACCCAAGGACGCAGTGGACTGAGTCGCCACCGGGCATATCGACAGGCGTAGCGGGGAAAACGGCGCAGCCTTTTCCACTGGGTGTCCGCAGCGAGGCGTCCCTCACCCCAGCCCTCTCCCAGGGGGAGAGGGGGCGATTCGTGCAGGCGTTCGTCTCTGGCGGAACCGGCAAGCTCCTGGTCAATCATCAGGCTACCATCCTGGGCGTACCGTCGTGCCCAGCGTCCGCAGCGAGGCGTGCCCACACCCCAGCCCTCTCCCAGGGGGAGAGGGGGCTATTCGTGCAGGCGTTCGGCGCCAGAGCGGCGGTCCACCCTTATCTCAGCAACCCCGCCTCCGCGCGGATCGGCTCCGGCGTAGGCTCGCCCAGCAGATCCAGCACGGCGATCTCCAGACCACGGCTGAGGGCGTCCAGCGGCAGGTGGTTGGGCTGGGTGCCGAAAGGGTCGGCGATCTGGTCGCCCAGGGCGTCCAGGCCGAAGAAGGTGTAGGCCAGCACCAGCACCGCCAGCGGCGTGAACCAGCCCAGGCTATCCACCAGGCAGAACGGCAGCAGAAAGCAATAGACGTGCACCACCCGGTGCAGCATCAGGATGTAGGGATAGGGAATGGGAGTCTGGCGAATGCGTTCGCAGCCGCTGAGCACCGCGGTCAGCCGGTCCAGCTGGTTGTCGACATTGGCGATCAGTGGATCACCGAGCCCTTCCTGTCGTGCCCGGGCAACCAGCAGGGTGCCCAGCCGGCGGATCAGCGCACTGGGTCGGTGAGGCGCGGCGAGCAGGCGCTCTTCCCCCGCCAGCACCCGTTGCAGATCGGCAGACGGCGCTTCACGGCGTAGGTGGTCACGCAAGGCATAACCGAAGGCCAGCAGCGGGGTCAGCAACTGGCGGCGCTCGGCCGCGTTCAGCCCGGGTAACAGGGTCTCGACCTGGCGCGCCAGGTTGCGTCCGGCGATCAGCAGCTCGCCCCACAGACCGCGCGCCTCCCAGAAGCGCTGGTAGGCCGTGGTGTTGCGAAAGCCGAGGAAGATCGCCAGGGTCAGGCCCCAGAGGGTCAGGGGCGTGGTGGTGAGGCCGAAGTCGAAGCTCAGGATGACGCCATGGCTCAGGGTCACCGCCAGGCTCAGCAGTATCACATAGAGCAGCTTGGGCCAGATCGCCTGGACGATGGAGCCGCGCACCGTGAACAGCAGTTCGCGCAGCGAGGGATTCTGGGGACGGGTGATCACTAAGGGTGCTCTCGCGTGAAGTTCTGGCTTCGACGCCGCCCGAGCGCGACAGTGCCTGGGACCCCTGGCGGGTCAGGGGCCGAACAGCACCCCGACCAGGGCCCCGCCGGCCAGCAGCCACAGCGGGTGCCAGCGGGTGAACAGCGAGCCCAGGGCGCCCACCGCCAGAATCAGCACCCACAGCGGCGCGGTGGCCACGCTGCTGCCCACCAGCCAGGCGCTGGCCGCCACCAGGCCGACGGTGACCGGCACCAGCCCGGCCTGCAGATGACGCCGCCAGGGGCGGTCGGCGAAGCGCTGCCAGAGGTGCAGCACGCCCAGGGTCAGCAGCGAGGACGGCACGAACTTGGCCAGGGAGGTCACCAGCAGCCCCGGCCAGCCGGCCACATGCCAGCCGATCAACGGCACGATCATCAGATTGGGACCGGGCGCAGCCTGGGCCAGAGCGAACAGCGCGGCGAAGTCGGCGGCGCTCATCCAGCCATGCACCGTCACCACCTGGCGCTGCATCTCCGGCAGCACCGAGTTGCCACCGCCGAAGGCCAGCAGCGACAGCTGGGTGAAGATCAGCGCCAGCGTCAGCAGGGTCGTACTCATAGGCCCTGCCGATAGCTGAGCAGCACGCTGATGGGGGTGAGCACCAGCATGGTCCAGAGCAGCGGCAGCTTGAGCAGCGCCAGGGCGAGAAAGGCCAGGCAGGCGATGCCCAGGGCCAGCCAGCGCCCGCGCAGGGGCTGGACGAGCTTGACCGCCATGGCCACCAGCAGCCCGGCCGCCGCCGCGGCGAGCCCGGCAAAGGCGCGACCCACCAGGGGATCGTCGTGGTAGCGGTCGTAGAGCACGCCCAGGCCGACCACCACCAGGGTCGGGCCCACCAGCAGTCCGGCGGCAGCGGCCAGAGCGCCGCTCCAGCCGGCGAATCTCATGCCCACCGCCACCGAGAGGTTGATGATGTTGCCGCCTGGCAGGAACTGGCAGAGACCGAGCAATTCGGTGAACTCCTCCACCGACAGCCAGCGCCGCTTCTCCACCAGGTAGCGCCGCGCCAGCGGCAGCACCCCGCCGAAGGCCGTGATGCCCAGGCCGAAGAAGCCGAGAAAGAGATCGCGGCGCCGCGGCCGGTTCGAGGTGGAGTCGTTATCCATGGGCAGGTGTTCGTCAGATCCAGAGCGACAACAATAGCTTACCTGCAAGGCCGGTGATGGAAACCAGCGTCTGCAGCACCGACCAGACCTCCAGGGTCTGCTTCAGCTTCAGGCCGAAGGACTCGCGCACCTTGGCCACCCGCGCCATGCCCCACGGCCGGCTGCGGCCCTTGCCCAGTCCCAGCAGGGTACTGCCGATGCGGTCGGCGGCGCCGGCTTCGGCCATCATCGCGCCGAGCCTGGAACCCGGCGCGATGATGATGCCGGCCTCGCCGAGGATGCCACCCGCACCCCTGCTGAACGCCTTGGCCACCGCCTCGGCGAGCCGCCCAGCGATGGAGGTACCGTCGAGGATGGACAGCAAGGGTGGCAGGCGGGTGACGCCAAGGAGCAGGACGCTGGCCAGGATGGCGGCCAGACAGCAGAAGATCGGCCGGGTGTCGTGGGTGACCCAGGCGAGCGCAGCAGCAGCCACGGAAGACGCCTTGTAACTTGTCGTTTCAGGATTTCCTCACCTGAAACGCCGTCCGAGGTACGACGCAAATCGAAATAAAGCCTGTCCCTTATTGCACTTAGCGTGCGAACCTCAGCCGTTTCCCACGATCCAAACTGCGGTCGGTCGTGACCGAATCCCCTTCCCTTTTGCTCGCAGGCGGTTGGCATGAACGAAACCTCTACTCTCTGGCAGCAGACCCTCGCCCAGTTCCGCGACGGTACTGGCTCCACCCTGCCGACGCCGGGCAGTGGCGCGGCGGCCACCGTGGCGGCCTGCCTGGGTGTCGCGCTGATCCTCAAGGGCCTGAAGCTCAGCCAGCAGCGCCAGCCGGTGACCCGCCATGCCGACCTGATCGCCGTGGGCGAGCGCCTGCAGGAGGCACTGAGCACCTGCGCCGATGCCGACGTCCAGGCATTCGCCAACTATCTGGAAGCCGATCGTCAGGCCAGCGGCGCCACCGCGGCGGGCGAACGCCGCCAGCAGGCGCTCAACCTGGCCGCGGCCAACGCCGTGCAGATCCCCATCGCCACCGCCCAGCTGTGCCTGGAAGCCCTGGATCTCGCCGTCATCGCCACGCCGCTCACCGTCGAACCGCTGCGCAGCGATACCCTGGCCGGCGGCCGCTTGGTGCATGGCGCCCTGGGCGCGGTGCTCACCACCGTGGACGCCGACCGCAACGGCCTTAAATCCGGCGATGCCCGCGAGGCTACCCGGCAGATGCGCGACAAGCTCAGGCAACAGGCCGACCAGCGTCTCGCCCAGCTGAGCGCCACCCCCGTCCCGCCGGCCATGGGCTGAAGGCCGGTGCTGGCCCGCCTGGGCTGGGTCCTGCGCGGATTCCAGCGACGCCTGTGGTTTCGCGCCACGCTGTTCTCGGTTGCCGGGGTGGCGACGGCCCTCCTCGCCCTGCTCCTGCGTGACCATATCCCGGCGACACTGCCGGCGAAGGTCGGCGCCGATGCCGTCGACAAGATCCTCACCATCATCGCCAGCAGCATGCTGGCGGTGACCACCTTTTCGCTGAGCACCATGGTGACGGCCTACAACGCCGCCGCCAGCAGCGTGACGCCCCGTGCCTATCCGCTGCTGCTGGAGGACAGCACCACCCAGAACGCTCTGGCCACCTTTCTCGGCTCCTTCCTGTTCAGCCTGGTCGGCATCATCGCCCTGAGCACCGGCCTCTACGGCGACAACGGCCGGGTGGTGCTCTTTGCCGTGACCCTCGTGGTGATCCTGCTGATCGTCTTCACCCTGCTGCGCTGGATCGACCATCTGTCACGACTGGGCCAACTGGATGCCACCAGCGACAGCATCGAAGACGCCGCCCGGCACAGTCTGCAACGCTGGCTGAGCGTCCCGTACCTGGGCGGGGTGGCGGCGCCCGTCGATGAGCCCGCCAGTGGCCGCCCGGTCATGGCCGACCGCACCGGTTATCTGCAACGGGTGGACATGCCGCTGCTGGCGGACCTCTGCGGCGACCAGGGTCGCCTGCGCCTGGCCGCGCTGCCCGGCGCCTTCCTCGATCCGGCGCAGCCGCTGCTCTGGGTCGAGGGCCTGCCTGCGGAAAAGGACGAGCGCCTGCGCGCCGCCTTCACCCTGGATGCCCGTCGGGTACACGACCAGGATCCGCGCTTTGGCCTGACGGTACTGGGCGAGATCGCCACCGGGGCGCTGGTGCCCTCCCGCAGCGACTCGGGTACCGCCATCGCCATCCTCGGTCGCGCGCAACGGTTGCTGACCGCCCTTACCGAAAGACGCGAGCCGGTCGAGCCCCGCTATCCACGGATCGAGGTGCCGGACCTGTCGCTGGACGATCTGTTCGACGACTTCTTCCTGCCGGTGGGGCGCGATGCGGCGCCGCTGGTGGAAGTGGGCATGCGCCTGCAGAAAGCCCTGGCGCGCCTGGCGGTCCAGGGTGATGCGCGGATCAGGCGCGAGTGCCTGCGGCATTCACGCCTGGCATTGGCCCGGGCCGAGGCCACCCTCGGCCAGGCCGACGACCGCGTCGTCCTCCAGCAACTGGCCGCGGACGTCGAACGCCTCTGCACGGTGCGCTAGCAGTGCGGCGCTAGCGCGACCAGGCCGGATCGGTGGTGAAGGCGATGGTCAGCCAGCGGTCCGGACCCTCGCCGCCGATGGCCTCGCCGATCTGGTCACGGATGGCGTCCCATTCGTCCAGGGTCTTGGCCGGCCACCCCAGGGGCACGATGAAGTACAGCTCGATCTGCCGCGCCCGCCCGACCTTGGCCACATAGGCGCGATAGTCGAGAAAGCCGAAGCGCGTGACCATGCCCTGGGCGACTTCATCGACCTGCTGCTTGAGTGCCGGCGGGGTCACCATGAGGATCTCGCTGAAGGCCTGCCAGACCAGCTTCAGCGGTATCGGAATGATCAGTACGCAGATGATCGACAGCACCAGGGGATCGATGTAGGGCGTGATCCTGGCATAGGCCGTCCCCTGGGCCAGGGCGCCGACCAGGAAGGCCACCACCAGGGCGGCCGAGATGCTGCCCGACATGATCCAGCTCTTGATGTCGAGCCTGAGGAAGTCCGACTGGATGTCGCGGTTCAGCCGGTGCACGAGGGCGGCGAAACCGAAGCAGCTCAGGGCCGCGACCAGCGCATAGAGCAGCGCCATGCCGAACGCCAGGGCCTTGCCGCCACTCATCAGGCTGATGATCGAGTTGACCAGCGCATAACAGGCCACGATGCACAGCACGCTGCCGTTGAGGGCAAGGACCATGGGTTCGAGGTGCCAGAAACCCATGTTGAAGCGCTCGGCCAGCCGCCGATCGCCCTCCGGTTCCTGCGCATGTCGGTGGATCAGCATGGCCACCAGCAGCGCCACACCGCTCATGAAGGCGTCGGTCAGTGAATAGAAGCCGTCGAAGACGATGGCATAGGAGCCGGACAGCACCCCGAAGGCGATACCCACGACCGCCAGCAGCACCGTGACGGCAATGGAAAAGCGCAGCACCGTGCGCTCGTTGCTCAGGCGTTTCAACATGCTCGACTCCGGTTGCCGATCGCCGCCAGGCATGGCGAAGAGGTTCAATTCAGGCCAAGGATAGAGGTCGCCGGGCCAACCTGCATGGGCGGTCCGGCAAGGCCTCCATGCGCGGGCGCAATCAGAAGCCGGCAGGCTTCGGGTGTACACTGCATCGGTGCTTTTTTTCTCCCGGGAGCTCTGGCAGCCGCCGCTCCCGGACCGCGGAATCCTCAACGGCGACCCACCATGATCGAAGTTACCGAACGCTCCATCGCCGAGTTGCGTCGCGCACTCGAAACCGGCCAGACCACTGCGGTGCAACTGGTCGAGGCCTACCTGGCCCGGATCGACGCCTACGACCCGCCCGCCAGCGCCACGGCGCTCAACGCCGTGGTGGTGCGCAACCCCGAGGCCCTGGCCGAAGCCGCCGCGTCCGACCGTCGCCGCGCCCGCGGCGAGACCCTGGGACCGCTGGACGGCATCCCCTACACCGCCAAGGACAGCTACCTGGTCAAGGGCCTGACCGCCGCCTCCGGCAGTCAGGCCTTCAAGGACCTGGTCGCCCAGCGCGACGCCTTCACCGTCGAACGGCTGCGCGCCGCCGGCGCCATCTGCCTAGGCAAGACCAACATGCCGCCCATGGCCAACGGCGGCATGCAGCGCGGCGTCTATGGCCGCGCGGAAAGTCCCTACAACGCCGGCTACCTGACCGCGCCCTTCGCCTCTGGCTCCTCCAATGGCGCCGGCACCGCCACCGCGGCCAGCTTCGCCGCCTTCGGCCTGGCCGAGGAAACCTGGTCCAGCGGGCGCGGCCCCGCGTCCAACAATGGCCTGTGCGCCTACACCCCCTCGCGCGGGGTCATCTCGGTACGCGGCAACTGGCCGCTGACACCGACCATGGACGTGGTGGTGCCCTATGCCCGCACCATGGCCGATCTGCTGGAGGTGCTCGACGTGGTGGTGGCGGACGATCCCGACACCTCCGGCGACCTCTGGCGCCTGCAACCCTGGGTACCGCTGCCGCCGGCCTCGGCGGTACGCCCGGCGTCCTATCCCGCCCTGGCCGCCGGCCCCAATGCCCTGGCCGGCAAGCGCCTGGGCGTGCCGCGCATGTTCATCAACCAGGATCCGGACGCCGGCACCAGCGAGCATCCCGGCATCGGCGGCCCCACCGGTCAGCGCATCCAGACCCGTGACTCGGTGATCGCCCTTTGGGAACAGGCCCGCGCGGCGCTGGAAGCCGCCGGCGCCAGCGTGATCGAGGTGGACTTCCCGCTGGTCTCCAATTGCGAAGGCGACCGCCCCGGCGCGCCCACGGTGTTCAACCGCGGGATCGTCTCCAGCGAGTTTCTCCATGACGAACTCTGGGATCTGTCCGCCTGGGGCTTCGACACCTTCCTGCGCGACAACAACGATCCCAGGCTCAATCGCCTGGTGGACGTCGAAGGCGAGCTGATCTTTCCCCACGAGCCCGGCACCCTGCCCAATCGGGAAGGCGACCTGGCCGCCGGCATGGCCGAATACGTGCGCATGGCCGAACGGGGGCTCAAGACCCTGGAGCAGATCACCAGCCTCCCCGACGGCCTGCGCGGCCTGGAACGGACGCGCAAGCTGGACCTGGAAGACTGGCTGCAGGCCCAGGGCCTGGACGCCGTGCTCTTTCCCACCGTGGCCGACGTGGCGCCGGCCGATGCCGAGATCAATCCTGCCTCGGCCGACATTGCCTGGAGCAATGGCGTCTGGGTCGCCAACGGCAACCTCGCCATCCGCCATTTGGGCGTACCGACCGTCACCGTGCCGATGGGCGTGATGGCCGACATCGGCATGCCGGTGGGCCTGACCTTCGCCGGTCGCGCCTATGACGACACCAACCTGCTCCGCCTGGCCGCCGCCTATGAGGCGACCGGCTCAAGGCGTCAAATACCACCGCGGACGCCACCGCTGGTGGGCTGAACGGAGATGGCGTGGACGCTGACCGCCCGGCTTCATCCGGCGGCCGGAACCGGCTCGTGACCTCTGGCGTCAAGGCTCGCTAACCGGAGTGTCCAGTCACGCGCCGGTTATGCGAAGGCCGCCAGCGGCCTAAGGTGGATTCCAGGCGGGTGCCTCTGCTGGCGCCGCCGTCCACCTCATCCTGTCCGCTGCGAGCGTACCGCCATGAATCCAGCCAAGCGTCTTACCGGCAGCGTGCTGCTGTCGCTCACCGTCCTGAGTGGTCCCTGGAGCGGTGTCGCAGCCGTCGAAGCCACCCCTGAACGCAACCAGCGCCTGGTCGAGCGGGCCTTCGCGAACTGGAGCGCGGGACGTGGCAGTCTCTTCGACGACCTGCTCTCACCCACGGTGGTCTGGACCATCCAGGGCAGCGGGCCGGCGGCGGGCACCTACCACGGCCGCGAGGACTTTCTGACGCGCGCCGTACGCCCCTTCGCGCAGCGCCTGGCCACGCCCATCGTGCCTCGGGTCCAGGGCATCTGGGCGAGCGAAGACCAGGTCGTGGTGCGCTGGAGGGGTACGGCCACGGCGCGTGATGGCGCGCCCTATCGCAACGAATACGTCTGGATCTTCAAGATGGCAGGGGAACGGGCGACCCAGGTCGAGGCCTTTCTCGATCTCGCCCCCTATCAGGACGTCATCGACCGCATCGCGCTGGCAGACCTCTCGCCCGCCACACCCACCGGTGAACGACAGGCCCCCTGACGACACGCCCGTGCGATCAAGACCGCTGGCCGTCCCACAGCGTCATCGCCATTGCGATGGCGCCCTCGATGACCGGCAACGCCACGCCATCCCGCGCCATGGGTGAAATGCCCAGCAGAAAGCCTTCGAACAGCGTCGCCAGGGCATGAGCGTCGGTGCCTTGCGCAAGGTCGCCGCGGGCGATACCGCGCCCGACGCAGGCCAGCAGCCCCGCGCGGATGCGGGCGCGGGCCTCGCGCAGGGGCAGCGGCAGGTTGGAGTCTTCATCCGCATAGGAGCCCAGGGTGCCGAGCGCCACCAGGCAACCCTTGGGCAGGCGCTCATCGCACTGCATCCGCGCCGAGCGCGACAGGGCCGAGGCGATCGCCTCCCGGGGTGCCAGCGTCTCGTCGAACAGCGGATCGTTCACCCGGCCATGGGTTTCCATGTAGCGGGCGACCACCTCCTTGAACAGCGCCTCCTTCGAACCGAAGGCCGCATAGAAGCTGGGCGCGGTGATACCGCCGCCGATTGCCGCCTTGAGCCGACTCAGGGAGGTCGCCTCATAGCCATAGCGCCAGAACAGCAGCAGCGCTTCATCGATTGCCTGGGTCCGGTCGAAGGACCGCGGACGCCCTAGCTGAGCCACAGCCATACTCCTCGTCAGATTCGATTTCTATACTAGACGATACAGAATTCATTGACCAGCCAGAGCACCTCCTGCTTAGATATATACCGATCGATACATATCTAAGGAGCCTACCCGTGACCGCGACCCCCGATCCTGAACGCCTGCCAGTCGCCGCGCTGCTGGCGCTGGCCATGACCGGCTTCATCTGCATCATGACCGAGACCCTGCCCGCCGGCCTGCTCCCCGAGATCGCCCAGGGGCTCCAGGTTTCCCCTGCCCTGGCCGGGCAGACGGTGACCGCCTATGCCGCCGGCTCGCTGACCGCCGCCATCCCCCTCACCCTGGCAACGGCGCGCTGGCGCCGCCGCCGGGTGCTGCTGGCGACCATCCTCGGCTTTCTGCTGTTCAACACCCTCACCGCGCTCTCCTCCAGCTATGCGCTGACCCTGGTCGCCCGCTTCGCCGCCGGAGCCGCGGCCGGCCTGGCCTGGAGTCTGCTGGCCGGCTATGCCCGGCGTCTGGTAGTGCCGCGCCTGCAAGGCCGGGCGATGGCCATCGCCATGATCGGCACGCCGGTCGCCCTGTCGCTGGGCGTGCCCCTGGGGACCTGGCTCGGTGGTCTGCTGGGCTGGCGGCTGGCCTTCGCCTGCATGTCCGCCCTCACCCTCGGCCTGATCGTCTGGGTCCTGGCCAAGGTGCCCGACTATCCGGGGCAGACCGAAGGCCAGCGCCTGCCACTGCGCCAGGTGTTCGCCACGCCCGGCATTCGCGCCATCCTCGGCGTGGTCTTTACCTGGATGCTGGCCCACAACCTGCTCTACACCTATATCGCGCCCTTCGTCGCCCTGGCCGGCCTGGGCGATCAGGTCGACCGGGTGCTGCTGACCTTCGGGG
>NZ_JASCON010000103.1:0-17370 GCF_029959585.1 Pseudomonas sp. PS02302 | reverse complement strand
GTGTGGAGCTTGCCGTTGTGCAGAATCAGATCGGCGTGTTGCATGTGGCCTCCGGGACCAGGATCAGAAGTCCGGGCGCAAGGCGCCCGGGAAGGCTCAGCGGGCGACGAAGGCCAGCAGATCGCGGTTCAGCTGCTCGGCGTGAGTCACCGCGAAGCCGTGGGGGGCGCCGGCGTACACCTTGAGCTCGGCGCCACGGATCAGCTCGGCGGCCAGCTTGCCGGTGGTGGCGAAGGGCACCACCTGGTCGGCATCGCCGTGGATCACTAGGGTCGGCACGTCGATCCTGGCCAGGTCCGGACGGAAGTCGGTTTCCGCGAAGGCGGTGACGCAGTCGACCGTGCCCTTGAGCGAGGCCAGCAGGGCGATGTTGAGGGTCTGGGTGAAGACGCCCGCGGAGACCGTCTGGCCCTGGTTGGTGCCATAGAACACCGGGGCGAAGTCGGCGAGGAACTGGGCGCGGTCCTTCAGCAGACCGCCGCGGATACCGTCGAAGACGCTCTGGTCGACGCCCTGGGGGAAGTCCGGCTTCCGCCCGAACAGCGGGGTGACGGCGCCGAGCAGCGCCAGCTTGGCGACGCGCGCCGAGCCGTGGCGCGCCAGGTAGCGGCTGACATCGCCACCGCCCATGGAGAAGCCCACCAGGGTGACGTCGCGCAGATCCAGGTGCTCGATCAGCTCGCCGATGTCGTCGGCGAAGGTGTCGTAGTCGTAGCCGTTCCACGGCTGGCCGGAGCGCCCGAAACCGCGGCGGTCGAAGGCGATGGCGCGGTAGCCGTGGCTGGCCAGATGGTGCATCTGGTAGTCCCACATGTCGGCGTCCAGCGGCCAGCCATGGCTGAACAGCACGGGCTTGCCACTGCCCCAGTCCTTGAAATAGAGCTCGACGCCGTCGCGGGTGGTGAAGGTGCTCATGGTTGCTCGCCTCTGTGGGTGGAAGGAGTGGAAAAGGCGCCCGAGCGGGCGTTGAGCCAGGGCGCGCACAGGCGGCTCACCCTCGGCATGATCAGGAACACCACCAGCGGCACGATGCACAGGGTGATCAGCAGGTTGCTCGGCACAGTGCCGGCCAGCGCGGGATAGCGCGCGAACAGCGGCTGCCACAGCGGCGGGATCAGCATGGTCAGGGGCGCGATGACCAGGTAGGTCAGCACCGCCTGCTTCCAGGCCGGCGGCGGGCGCACGCCAGGGCGTGGCGGGCTGAACCAGAATTCGGCGTCGGCATGCACCTCGGGGGCATCGGCCTCGCGCAGCAGCGGCGCCACCTCGGCGATCAGCGTCTGGCGTTCGGGCGAGGCCAGCCAGGCCTGGAGCTGGTCGACGTCGGCGAAGCGCACCAGGGTGGTGAAGGCGGCGCCCTCCTCCGCCGGCGGGATGACATCCACGCCCAGGTGGCCGCAGGCCGCGCGGGCGGCGGTGACCGCGCGCTGCAGCCAGCGCTGGTAGGCGTCCTGCTGGTCGGCCAGGGGCTGGTGGCGGATCACCAGGGTGACGATGCGGCTGCGTGCCTGCTGCAGGTCCTGCCTGCGTGCGGCGCTCATGACAGCGCCCTCGCGAAACCGCCCTGGGCGGCATGACGCCTGGCCAGCCGCGCCTCCAGCGAATAGCGACCCGGCCCGGTGAGCGCCAGGGTGCCGAACAGCACCAGCAGCAGCCAGCCGAACTGGCCCTCTTCCAGGGACCACTGCGGATGCACCACCAGCAGCGCGATCAGCAGCACGCCGAGGATCGGCAGGCAGGCCAGGCGCGTCGCCCAGCCCAGGGCGATCAGCAGCGGGCAGACGACCTCGGCGAAGACCGCGAAACCCAGGGTCGGCCAGGCGCCCAGATGCAGCGGGTCCTCGATCAGGCCGAGTTGCTGGCGGAAATGCAGCGCCTTGGGCAGGCCATGCACCGCCAGGAGCAGTCCGGCGCCCCCCAGGCGCAGGAACACCAGTCCCAGATCCAACCGCGCCTCGCGCATGGCCCAGCCTCCCGCTGAAAGAGTCGGCTGCGAGAGAAGCCCCGCGCCGTCGATGGAGCGGACTTTCACCCGGACGACGGCAGGCGGCCTTGGACGTCTGTGCTGGTTTTTGTACGCCTGTGCTGTGGCGTGCAGGTGAAAGGATTCAGGTCACAGTGCGGACCCGGGCGCTGGGAATAGTCAACTCCTGAGAGACTATTAAACGTGGCACGGCCACTTAATCGAATCGAGGGTGGACAGTAATCTAGCCCCATCGCATCCACGCCGGATGCCGAACCTCACCAAGGACAGTCGACGATGAACACCCAAGCCCTCACCGCCACCACCGGCCGCCTGCTGCTCGCCAGCCTCTTCCTGTTCAGCGGCGTGGGCAAACTGCTCGCCCCGGCGGCCACCAAGGGCTACATCGCCGCCATGGGCCTGCCCTTCCCGGACCTCGCCTACCTGGGCGCCCTGGCGGTGGAGCTGGGCCTCGCCAGTCTCTTGCTGATCGGCTACCGCACCCGTCCGGTGGCCCTGGCCATGGCCGCCTTCACCCTGGTCACCGCCCTGGTGTTCCACAGCCAGTTCGCCGACCAGAACCAGCTGATCCACTTCCTCAAGAACGTCGCCATCGCCGGTGGCCTGCTGCAGGTGGCCGCCTTCGGCGCCGGGGCCCTGAGCCTGGATGGCCGGCAGCCGGTGCGGGCGGCCCGCCTCGCCTGATCGCCCTCGCTCGTTGCGCCCGCCCGATCCTTGCGTTCAGGCGGGCGCCGTCACATCCAGCATCCTGGCGCAGGCCTCGCGCACCAGCTCGAGAAACAGGCGCAGCCGCGCCGGATAGACGCGGGCATAGGGATAGATGAGATAGAGCGGCAGGGGCGCCGCCTGCCACTCGGGGAGCAGGTGCACCAGGCGCCCCGCGGCGACGTCCTCGCGCACCATCCAGTGCGACAGCGCCGTGCAACCCAGGCCGCGCACCGCGGCATGCCGGGCGACGAAGAGACTCTCGGTGGCCAGCCGTGGCCGCAAGGGGACCAGCCGACTTTCGCCAGTGGCGCCCAGTTGCAGGCGCAGTTCGGTCTGGTAGAACTGGGTCATGGCGATCCAGGGCAGCGCCGTCAGCTCCTCCGGTGCCTGCAGGGTGCCTGCCAGCTCCGGCGCCGCCACCAGGATGCGCTGGACGTCGCCCAGGCGCACCGCCACGGTGTCCGGATCCTCCACCACCCCCACCCGGATGGCGCAGTCGACGCCATCGGCGACGAAATTCGGCGCCCGGTCGCTGAGCACCCAGTCCACCTGCATCCCCGGATAGCGCCGCAGATAGGTCTCCAGCGGATCGAGCAACTGCTCCTGGCCGAAGGCATGGGGCATTACCACCCGCAGCCGGCCTACGGGCTCGGCATGGGCGCCGTGCAGGGCGGCGGCGAAGGCCTGCCAGTCGCCGAGCAGTTGCTGGGCCTGGCGATAGCAGCGCTGGCCATCCTCGGTCAGGCGCAGGGCGTGGGTCGAGCGCTGCACCAGGCGCACCTGCAGCGCGGCCTCCAGCGCCTGCAGGCGCCGACTGATGGTGGGCTGGGTGGTGCCGAGCTGGCGTGCCGCCGCCGACAGGCTGCCGGCCTCGACGATGCGCACGAAGGTTTCCAGCAGATCGAGACGGTCATGGGTAAAGGTGGTGTTCATACGGCCTACGTATACCCCCTGTACCCGACGCTCGGCTACAGATGGCGACGACTCTGGTGAAGAATGCGTTCATCGTCTTCCCACCGGATGAGCCGCCATGACCGACATTCCCCTCCCGCATAGCCGTACCTCACCTCAAGCTGCCAGCCTGTCCCCTGCCCTGCTCGGCCTGCTGGCCACCGGCGCCGGGCTGAGCGTGGCCAACCTCTATTACAGCCAGCCGCTGCTCGGCATTCTCGCGGGTGCCCTGCCTGCGCCCGCTGCCGACGTGGGACTGATCCCCACCCTCACCCAGCTCGGCTATGCCTTGGGGCTGCTGCTGCTGGCCCCCCTGGGTGATCGCTTCGACCGCCGCCGCATCATCCTGGCCAAGCTGGCCGTGTTGCTGCTGGCATTGCTGGGCGCCAGCCTGGCGCCGGGGCTGCACGGGCTGTTGCTGGCCAGCCTGGTGACCGGGCTGGCCGCCACCGTGGCCCAGGACCTGGTACCGGCCGCCGCGACCCTGGCGCCGCCGGCCGCGCGCGGGCGCATCGTCGGCACGGTGATGACCGGCCTGCTGCTGGGCATTCTGCTGTCCCGGGTGGTCAGCGGCCTGGTGGGCGAGTGGTTCGGCTGGCGGGCGGTCTATCTGCTCGCCGCCCTGAGCATCGCCGCCATCGGCGTGGCGGTGTGGCGCGGCCTGCCCGCCTTCGCCGCCACCACCCGACTCAGCTATCCGGCCCTGCTCGGCTCCCTGGGCGCGCTCTGGCGCCGGCATGCCGCGCTGCGCCGGGCGACCCTGGCGCAAGGGCTGCTGGCGGTGGGCTTCAGTGCCTTCTGGTCGACCCTCGCCCTCTATCTGCACGCCGGGCCCTTCCAGCTGGGCAGCGCCGCCGCCGGCGCCTTCGGCCTGGCCGGTGCCGCCGGTGCCCTGGCCGCACCCTGGGCCGGCCGCCTGGCGGATCGCCATGGCTCGGAATGGGTGACGCGCCTGGGCATCGGCCTGGCGGCCCTGGCCTTCGCCAGCCTGCTTCTGCTGCCCTGGTTGCCGGGCGTGGCCGGTCTGGTACTGCTGGCGCTGGCGACGGTGATCTTCGACCTGGGCGTCCAGGCCACCCTGATCGCCCACCAGGCCCAGGTCTACGGCCTGGAACCCGAGGCGCGCAGCCGGCTCAACGCGGTGCTCTTCACCGGCATGTTCATCGGCATGGCCAGCGGCGCGGCCCTGGGCAGTCTGCTGCTGGCCCGGCTGGGCTGGAGCGGCGTCGCCGGTCTGGCGCTGGCGACCGCCCTGCTGGCGCTGACCGTCCGGCTCTGGCCAGCCGGTCAGCGCCAGGTTCAATGAGCGCGGCGCAGCAGGTGACGCAACCCAGCCAAGGCCATCGTCAACCAGAACAGGACGACCATTCTCCTTCCAGCTCGTTAATCAAACCTAGGCGCCACAGTAGGATGACTTCCATGGCGTCGGAACAGACCGCGCCCCACTCAGACAAGGAGCCTCATCATGCTGGCCATTCGTAAAGCTTCCGATCGCGGCGCCGCCAACCACGGCTGGCTCAAGTCCTTCCACACCTTTTCCTTCGCCAGCTATCGCAATCCGGCGGAACAGGGCTTTTCCGACCTGCTGGTGATCAACGACGACACCGTGACCGGGGGCCAGGGTTTTGGCGAGCACCCGCACCGCGACATGGAGATCTTCTCCTATGTGCTCGAAGGCGCCCTGGAGCACCAGGACAGCCTGGGCACCGGTTCGGTGATCCGCCCCGGTGACGTCCAGCTGATGAGCGCCGGCAGCGGCGTCAGCCACAGCGAGTACAACCACTCGGAGCGCGAGAGCGTGCACTTCCTGCAAATCTGGATCGTGCCCAACGTGCGCCGCGCCGAACCGCGCTACCAGCAGCAGCACTTCAGCGCCGAGGCCAAGCGTGGCCGCCTGGCCCTGATCATCTCGCCGGACGGCAGCGAAGGTTCGCTGGAAGTGCGCCAGGACGCCCGGGTCTACGCCGGCCTGTTCGACGGCAGCGAAGGCGCCAGCCTGCAACTGGCTCCCGAGCGCCATGCCTATGTGCACGTCGCCCGCGGCAGCCTGGAGCTGAATGGCGTCCTGCTGCAGTCCGGTGACGGCGCCAGGCTGCGCGGCGAACGCGAGCTGCAGCTGGCCCACGGCTCCGATGCCGAGGTGCTGGTGTTCGATCTGCGGCCCAACGAACTGCCGCAAATGCCCTGACTACGATTTGCTCGCGAGATCGTAGGTCCCGTTTGCGCTAGGAGGCCGCTCCAACGGCCTCCCCTTGCCGAGAACGCGCCATGAGCACCCAAGCCCTGACCTCCCTGGTGGCCGGTAACGCCACCCTCTGGCTGACGCTGAACGTCTTCGGCGAACAGCTGGGCCTGCCGGTACCGGCCTATCCGTCGCTGGTGGTGATGGGCGCCGCGGCCGATGAAGCCGAATTGCTCCTGGCGCTGCTGGCTACCGTCGCGGTCACCGGCCTGGCCGACCTGCTCTGGTACTGGGCCGGCCGGCGGCATGGTGCCTGGCTGCTGCGCCATCTGCCCGGCCAGCAGGTCCCGGCCGCCACCCGCCTGCCCGGCCTGCTGCTGGTGGCCAAGTTCGTCCCCGGCGCCGCGGCCCTCGCTACCCTCAGCGCCGGTGCCAGTGCCATGCCCCTGCGACGGTTCCTGGCCTACGATCTGGGCGGTGCCACCCTGTGGATCGGCTCCGGCCTGGCCCTGGGGAAGCTGTTCGAAGAACACATCCTGACCCTGCTCGACAGACTCCAGGCCTATGGCCCGGCGCCCCTGCTGCTCGCCGGACTGCTCGGCCTCGCCCTGCTGGGCTGGCACCTGCTGGCCCGGCGACACCCTCGGCCAGCTCCGGCGCGACAGTATTGCGTCTAGCGCGTTGCCGCCTTAACGCTAATTAACGATAGCCAACTCGCACGTCAGACAACTGCAGGGAATCATTCTCATCCGGACGGTCGCGCTACGCGGCTGGTTTGATAGGGAGAGCGCCATGTCCATGACCGTCGATAGCACCCTGGCTCTATCCAGCACCCGACTGATCGGTTTGGCCGCCTGGCAGGAACGGCTGGCCAAGGACGTCCTGCTGCAGCATCTGGAGCGCGGTATCAGCGTCAGCCAGGTCGCCTCCGTCTGCGGCCTGTCGCGCAGTCACTTCACCCGCCAGTTCAAGCTCAGTGCCGGACTCGCCCCGCTGGAATGGCTAAGGCAGCAGCGCATCGACCGCGCCCGGCAACTGCTCGCCGAGCGCGAATTACCCCTGGCGGCGATCGCCCTGGAATGCGGCTTCTTCGATCAGGCGCATCTGAGCCGGGTATTCACCCGCGCCATCGGGATCCCGCCGCTGGCCTGGCAGCAACAGGCCCTGGAGCGGCGGTTGCTGGCGGAACTGCCGCAGATGCAGCCGCAGCATGGCGAGCAGGCGGTAGCCTAGCGTCGCCCCGCTGCCTTCAACCAGGATCAGCGACTTCTCCACCAGTTGCCCCAGCAGGGGGATGAAGTGCGCCTCCTCCAGCCCGCGCTGCGCCGCCAGCGCCAGGGCCTCGCTGCGACTGAAGCGCTCGCCGGCCTCGGCCAGGGTCGCCAGCACCGCGAATTCCGACTCGCCCAGGCTGTGCAGACTCCAGTCCAGCATGGCACCGAGACTGCGTTGCCGCTGCGCCGCGGTCCGCCGCCCCTGAACACTGAGGTAGTAGCCGCCTTCGAGTTGAGCCAGCACTCCGTTCAGGCCCTGGGCCGCCACCTGCTCGGCGAGGATCTCCAGCGCCAGGGGCACGCCCTCGCTGCGTCGGCAGATCTCGCCGACCAGTTGCACGTCGGCCGGCTGCAGTTGCAGCCCCGGTAGCCGCGCCCGGGCGCGTCGGACGAACAGGCGAAAGGCCGGTTCGCGCATGGCCTCGCGCAGCTGTCGCTCAGGTTGTGCGGCCACGGCCAGGGGCGCCAGGCGCAACACCGCCTCGCCTTCCACGCGCAGGGCTTCGCGACTGGTGACCAGCACCCTGAGCTGCGGACAGCCTTGCAGCAGGCGCTCCACCAGCCAGGCGCAGGGCTCCACCAGGCGCTCGCTGTTATCCAGCACCAGCAGCATTCGGCGATTGGCCAGGGCCTCCTGCAACGCCGGCAGACCGCCGCCGCTGGCCAGCCCCAGATCGCTCGCGAGTCGTTCGACCAGCGCCATGACGTGGCCGAGGGCGGCCAGGTCGACGACCTGCACACCGTCGGCAAAGCGCTCGCCCAGCGCCGGCAGCAGATGCTGGACCAGCAGCGACTTGCCGATGCCGCCCGGACCGACCACCGACACCAGCCGCCGCTGGGCGAGCAACCGGCGCAATTCGGCCAGACTCGTCGCGCGACCCTCCAGGGGCGTCAGCGGCGGTGACGTCTCCACCAGGGGTGCCAGGTCGCCTTCGCCCAGCCGCTCCACCGGCGGCACGAAGCCGTAGCCGCGCTGACGGACGCTGAGGATGGGATCGTCGGTGCTGTAGGGCCGCAGCACCCGGCGCAGGGCCGAGATGTGCACCCGCAGATTGATGTCCTCGACGACGCTCCCGGGCCAGACCCTCGTCATCAGGGTCTGCTTGGCGACCAGTTCGCCGGGGTGTTCCAGCAGCACCCGCAGGATGTCCAGCGCCCGCCCGCTCAGGGGCAGCGCGCGCTCGCCATCCAGCAGCAGGCGCCGTCGCGCATCCAGGACCAGGCCGCAGAAGCGGAAGGCACTGGCGTCTTCCAGGGACTTGAGCTCTTGCATGACCATGCCGCGCCACGCCGCCATGGGTCGCCGGGGGTACTCCTTCCCGGCGCCCGCGGGCGTCTGCGCCACTCCTTAGCCGATAGGTAGGACCATTCTGGCCGCTGCCCAGGCAGGTTGTACGACGATCTACGGCCAGAAGCTGCCATCGATGGGCGTGATACCGCCATCAGCCGCCGATTTCAGCTGAATTGATAGCGGTACTGCGCCGGGGTCAGGCCCAGATGGCTCTGGAAGGCAGCGCGCATGCAGCGGTCGCTGGCGAAGCCGCTGCGAAAGGCCACCGTCTTCAGCGGCAGCTCGGAGGTCTCCAGCAATCCACGGGCGTGATCGATGCGCGCCCGCAGGACGAATTCCAGCGGCGTCATGCCGGTGTCGCGCTTGAACACCCGGGCGAAGTTGCGGGTGCCCATGGTCGCCAGCTCGGCGAGCCGGCTGATCGAATAGGCCTGGTCGATGTTCGCCACGACGTGGTGCTGCACCCGGGTGATGGCGGTGGCCGCCTCCGGTTCGTCGAACAGCGGACTGAACTGGGCCTGCTTGCCCTGCCGCTGGGTCACCACCACCAGCACCTTGGCCACCTCCCGGGCGATGACCTTGCCATGGTCCTCGGCCACCAGCGCCAGCGCCAGGTCGATGCCGGCGGTGACCCCGGCCGAGCTCAGCAGCGGTCCATCGCTCAGGTAGATGTCGTCGGCGGTCACCTGGGCACGGGGAAAGCGCCGCGCCAGGCGCTCGCGATAATTCCAGTGGGTGGTCACCCGCCGGCCATCGAGCAGGCCGGCGCTACCGAGCAGAAAGGTCCCGGTGCAGACCGCCCCGTAGCGCGCGCACTGCGCAGGCACCTGGCGCAGCCAGGCCGCGACGTCCGGATGGGGCTCCAGATAGGCCCCCGGCCCACCGGGCACCAGCAGCAGGTCATAGGTCCCAGGTGGCTGCTGGGTGGTGAGCTCCGTGCGTATCGTCATGCCATTGGAACAACGCAGGGTCCGTCGCCGCCCGGCGGCAATGGTCACGATGCGATAGTGGTCAGCCGCGGCCAGATAGCGATTGGCGATGGAAAACACCTCCACCGGCCCGGCGAAATCCAGCATCAGCACCTCGGGGACCAGCAAGAAAGCCACTGTCCTCGTCATGGCGATACATCCTTATCCGTGTTGCAGTTGGTCCTTGAACGCTGGGGCGTCCGGGTGAAATTGAGGTGAGGATAAGAACTTACGCCATGAGGGCAAGGGACTTTTCCGTGTAGTTCACGGATTTCAGCTCACGCCCCGGGTCGAGCTGCAGTCGTCGATAGTGACGCCGATCAGGATCATCCCGCCGCCGTTTGACGGGATATCCCAGTAGCCCAGGTCTGTCAGATCGCTCTATTTCGCGCGTATGGGCCTCAGCATCACCAAGGTGATCAACCCAATCAGCGCGGTCATGAGACTCGCGCCTTGCAGCAGGGTGTCGAAGCTATGCAAGTAAGCACGTTGGAGCACGCCAGACATAGCCGGAGGTAAATTCTTGAGATCGCCCATCGCCGCTTGCTGAGCCAACGCCTGCCTCGCCGGGACAGACCAATCGGCCAGCGCCTGGGTGAGATGCCTTTCTATCAAGCAGCTCAAGACCGCCAAAGCCAGCGCCAAGGCTACCCCCTCCCCCGCGACTCGAGTGGTATTGAAGATACCGGCCGCCATGCCGGCACGCTCCTTGGGGACGACACTGAGCGCCAGGCCATCCATCAGCCCCCAAGGCAGCCCGGTCCCCACGCCGATCACGGTCAAGCACAGCAGCAGCGGCAGCAGTGCCCCACCCAGGGGGAGGCCGCTGAGCGCCATGAGACCCGCTGCCGCGAGCAGGAAGCCGAGGCCGCAGAGATAACCGGCAGGCAGCCAGCGCGTCAGCCAGGCCGCCAGTAGGGGGAGCACCAGCAGCGGCAGGGTCAAGGCCAGCAAAATCAGGCCCGCCTGGGTCGCCCCCAGACCTTCTACACCGATCAGTCGCAGGGGCAACAGGACGATGAACACGATGTAGCAGACGCAGGTACCGATGGGCAGCAGCTGCACACCGAGAAAGCGCGGCAGGCGAAACAGCCGTAACTCCAGCATCGGGCGTTCACTCCTCAGCTGCCTGCGTACGAACAGCAGCAAACCGAGCGTTGCAAGAAGGAGCAAGGACGTCACTGCCAGCGAGGTCCATCCCTCGCGTGGTCCCAGGATGATGGCGGAGGTGAAGGCGATCAGCGTACAGGAGAAGTACAGTACCCCCGGGAAATCGAGCTGACTCGCCTGTGGATCGCGACTCTCTCGTAACCATTTCCAGGCGACCAGCGCGGCACTGCCGGCCAGCAAGGCGATACTCAGGAAGATGGCCCGCCAGCCCCATTCGTCCAGCAAGATCCCGGTAAGCAACGGGCCGAAGGCCAGCCCCAGTCCAAAGGTCGTGCCGAGCAGGCTGAAGACGCGCGTGCGCGCCGGCCCCTCGAATTCCTGCGCCAGAGCCGCACTGCCTCCCGCCAAGGCTGCGGCTGCCGCAACGCCCTGAGCGGCTCGCAAGCCGTCGAACCAGAGGATCGAAGGGGCCATCGCAAGCAGCAGGGAGACCAGGGTGAAGCTCACCACACCGGCGAGAAAGAGTCGCTTGCGGCCATAGCGATCGGCCAGGGTTCCCGCGGCCATGAGCAGGCTGCCGAAACTGAGCATGAAGGCATTGGTGATCCAGGCCATGGCCACGGCATCCGCATGCAACGCTGCGCCTATGGTAGGCGTTGCCACCGCGCCGCCCGTGAAACTCAGCGGTAATACCAAGGCGGCCAGGCAGATGGCGAAGACGATCGGATAGCGAGCGGGCGCCGTGGGCATGGCCACGGCTGTAGACCTGTACATGAAGAGAGTCCTGCGGATTCGACAATTGGCCAAACTGCCGGGGTGAGCGCGCGATGGAGTTTCATCTACCTTATCCAGGACGCAATCAGGGATAAACAGGACTAAGATCCACTGATAACGGAGCAAAAGGATTCAATCGAAATGGATAGCCTGACCAGCCTGGTCGCCTTCGTGAAGACCGCGGATGCCTTAAGTTTCGTCAATGCCGGCCAGGCCATGGGCATCTCGGCCTCCGCCGTCGGCAAGAACGTGGCCAAGCTCGAAGCCTCGCTGCAGGTGCGACTGTTTCATCGGAGCACACGCAAGGTCAGTCTCACGCCGGAAGGCGCCCTGTTCTACGAGCGCTGCAAGCGCGCTCTGGATGAGCTGGAAGATGCCAGGGCGCTACTCTCCCAGGCGGCGCGGACGCCCCAGGGTCGGCTCAAGGTCAGTCTGCCGACCATCGGCTACCGTTTCCTGCTCCCGCACCTCGCGCTCTTTCGCCAACACTATCCGGAGATCGAGCTGGAGCTGGATTTCAACGACGAACTGGTCGACGTGATCGACGCAGGCTTCGATGTGGTCATCCGCAGCGGTGGTCTGGCCGATAACAAGTTGATGGCCCGGCGCCTGGGACCCTTCCGCTTCGTGCTGTGTGCCGCACCCGGCTATTTACAAAGGCGCGGGCATCCCACTGCCCTGGCAGACCTGGAGCGGCATGACTGTCTACGCTACCGCTTCGTGACTACCGGCAAGATCATGGAGTGGAGCCTGTCAGCCGACCCACTGCTTAGCCGTCTGCACCTGCCGACCACCCTGGTCCTCAACAACATGGAAGCTATCCTCATGGCGGCGCAGGACGGCCATGGCATTGCCTTCATGCCGGACTTCCTGGTCCGAGAGGCCCTCGCGGCGGGCCGGCTGGAGACGCTGCTGGATGCCTATACCCAGGACGAAGGCCAGTTCTGGGCGCTCTGGCCTTCCAGTCGCCATCTTTCTCCCAAGGTCCGGGTGTTCGTCGACTTCATCGAACAGCGGCTGTTCAAGGGGGCTATCAGGGCCAACCCTACCCCCGCCGCAACCTGATCAGGGTGATCTCGCTCGGCGCGCCGAATCGCAGCGGTGGGCCCCAGTAGCCGGTGCCGCGGCTGATGTAGACGGTCAACCGATCCAGGCGGTGGATGCCGGCGACCCAGGGTTGCTGCAGGCGCACGAAGTGCATCCAGGGCCAGAACTGGCCGCCGTGGGTGTGGCCGGAGAGCTGCAGGTCGGCGCCAGCGGCGGCGGCCTTGGGCGCCGAGCGCGGCTGGTGGGCCAGCAGCAGGCGGAACAGCCCTTGCGGGGCGTTGGCGAAGGCGGTCGCGGCGTCGCTGCGGTGGCTGGGCACATAGAGCGGCGCCGAGTAGTCGGTGATGCCGGCCAGTACGAAGGGCGTGCCCTGGTGCTGTAGCACGCGATGCTCGTCGAGCAGCACGGTCAGGCCCTGCTCGCGCCAGGTGCGTACCCAGGCTTCGGCGCCGGAATAGTATTCGTGATTACCGGTGATGGCGTAGGTGCCCAGGCGCGCCTTGAGTTGTTGCAGCGGCAGGAATTCCTGGCGCAGTTCGGCCACCTTGCCGTCCACCAGGTCACCGGTGATGGCCACCAGGTCGGCATCCAGACCGTTGACCCGCTCGACGATGCGCTGCAGATAGCCGGCCTTGATGGTCGGGCCGATGTGCAGGTCGCTGAGCTGGACGATGCGCAGCCCGTCCAGGCCAGCGGGGAGCGTCGGCAAGACCGCGTCCACCTCCTTGACCTTGGCGGTACGGCGGGCGTTGTAGACGCTGCGCAGCGCCACCAGCAGCACCAGCCCCAGCACCACCCAGGCGCTGCCGACGCGCCAGGCGGCGTCCAGCGGGTGGCCGACCAGGCTGGCGAGCGCCACCACCAGCCCGCGCAGCAGACTGAACACCGCCAGGCTGGAAAACACGCCCATGGCGATCAGCGCCGCCCAGGCCAGCAGGCGCGAGTTCATGTCCCGCGAGCGAAAGCCCAGGGGCACCAGCACGAAGGACAGGATCAGCAGGGCCCAGAACGGCAGTTGGGCGACAGGCGACAGCCCGAGGTCACCGATGACACTGAGGCCGATGAACAGGTGCAGGGCGAACAGGACCAGGTACATCATGGCGCGGGAGCGGAACATGGAGGGCCTTGAGGCAGGAAGAAGGCCTTACCTTAGCACCCTGCAGGGCGCCTCTCGGAGCCCCGGGTTGTTTCCGGCTACAACGATTCAGCCAGTATTCAGCGCCGCTCCGCTTCGTCGGCCTGGGCCGCCTGGTCCGCCCGCCGGCCCAGGTAGAAGCCGAGCCAGGCCCAGAGCGCCGCGCAACCGGCGCCCACCAGCGCCGGCAGCCAGGCGCCATGGCCGAGCAGGTCCAGCAGACTCTTGGCCCAGCCACTGGCGGCGTCACCGGCGCGATAGACCACGGTGTCGATGAAGTTCTTGGCCTTGTACTGGGTCTCGGCGTCCAGCGGCGCGAAGAGCATCTCGCGGCCCGGGCGGATGAAGGCGTATTCGCCGATCCGCCTGACGATCATCAGCCCCGCCAGCATGGCGAAGGTGGGCAGCAGCGCCAGCCCCAGGAAGCCGATGCACATCAGCAGCGGCACCCCGGCCAGGAGCACCCGCACCCCGAGGCGCTGGGCCAGGCGGCCGGTGATCAGCACCTGGCTGGCCAGGGCGCCGGCCTGAACCACGAAGTCCAGCAGGCCGAACACCTGGACCTGGCGGGCACGCTCGGGAAACAGCTCGGCCACCAGCCGCGCCTGTTCGAAGTAGAGAAAGGTACTGACCGTGGCCAGCAGGATGACGAAGGCGCTCACCGCCAGCAGATAGGGGGAGGCGAGCACCCGGGTCAGGCCGCTGAAGGGATTGCCGGCCACCGGGCGCCGCGGACTCTCGGTCGGCGGCGCGCCGGGGCGTCCGGCGCCCCGGGTCTCGCGCCAGCCCATCAGGTAGGCCTTGAGCCTGAGCGCCAGGAGCAGCAGCGCGGCGGCCAGCAGCGCCAGCCCCGCCTCGCCGACCCGGGGCGCCAGGGCGGCGGCCAGCGCTGGCCCGAGCAGCCCGCCGACACTGGCCCCGGCGGCGATGAAGGCGAACAGCCGCCGCGCCTGGGCGCCGTCGAAGACATCGGCCATCAGACTCCAGGCCACCGAGACCACGAAGAGGTTGTAGACCGATATCCAGACATAGAAGGCACGCGCCAGCCAGACGCTGTCGCCCAGGCTGGCGAAGCAGGCGGCGAACGCCAGCAGGTTGAGGGCGAAGCAGCCATAGACCCAGTCGACGAAGCGAATCCGCGCCACCCGCGAGTTGAGCCAGGCGAACAGCGGCACGGCGAGCAGCATCACCAGGAAGGTGGCGGTGAACAGCCACTGCAGATTCTCCACGCCACCGGCAATGCCCATGGCCTCGCGGATCGGCCGCAGCATGAAGTAGCCGGCGAACAGGCAGAGAAACAGCGCAAAGCCCGCCAGGGCCGCGGACGACTCGCCGGCGCGGGCGTCGAGGACGCGACCGAGCCAATCCTTCATCTAGGCGAACAGCCCGGCGATGGCCTCACGCTGGCGCGCATCGGGCAGGCGACCGCGACCGGCCTGGAGGTTATCGATCATGTAGCGTGGGTTGCTGGTGGCCGGGATCACCGCGGTCACCGCCGGGTCGGCGAGGATGAACTTGAGCAGCAGTTGCGCCCAACTGGTCGCGCCCAGTTCGGCGGCCAGGGCTGGCAGCGGCTTGCCACGGGTACCGGAGAGCAGATTGCCGCGCTGGAAGGGGCGATTGATCAGCACGGCGATGCCCTGGTCGCGGCAATAGGGCAGCAGGCGTTTCTCGGCTTCGCGCTCGCCCACCGAATAGTTGAACTGCACGAAGTCGACCTTCTCCTTTTGCAGCGTGGCCAGCAGATCGTCCAGCGCCGCTTCGCGATAGTGGGTGACGCCGATATAGCGCACCTTGCCGGCCTGCTGCTGTTCGCGCAGCAGGGCCAGCTGGTTGGCGGTGTCCTGCAGGTTGTGCACCTGGACCAGATCCAGGCGTTCGCTCTGCAGGGCCTTGAAGCTGGCGGCCAGTTGCGCCGCGCCGCGTTCGCGCCCGCTGGCCGACACCTTAGTGGCGAGAAAGACCCGCTCGCGAGCCTGGACCCGCTTCACCAGCTCGCCGGCCACCCGTTCGGAATTGCCATAGCTGGGCGCGGTGTCGATGAGGGTGCCGCCGCCGTCGAGCAACGCCTTGAGTACCTCCTGCAATGGCGCCAGGGCGGCGTCGTTCAGCTCGACATCGAGATTGCCCGAGGTGCCCAGGCCGATGACGGGCAGGACTTCGCCGCTGCGCGGGATCTTGCGGGTCAGCAGCGGCTCGGCGGCCTGGGCGCTC
This sequence comes from Pseudomonas sp. PS02302, assembly GCF_029959585.1. Taxonomy (NCBI): domain Bacteria; kingdom Pseudomonadati; phylum Pseudomonadota; class Gammaproteobacteria; order Pseudomonadales; family Pseudomonadaceae; genus Pseudomonas; species Pseudomonas sp. PS02302. The sequence continues at coordinate 1,732 of NZ_JASCON010000103.1, read as the reverse complement.
TGCCACAGCCAGGACGCGGCGGTGACCGCGGCGGCCAGGGCGGTGGTGGTCTGCAGGAAATGGCGACGGGTCGGCATGGCGGGCCTCGCGACGATCGGATTCGGAAGGATGACCCTTGAGTTAAGCGGTTCTTCCAGCCGACCGCCCACCGGGCTCATTGCCGCATGTTGCGAATGAAGGCCCCGCCGCAGGTTGGCGCTGAGCGCAGCGAAGCCCAACCGTGTCCGGGGTTGAAGCTCCCTGTTGGGCTTCGACGATGAAGCCGTCTCAGCGCCAACCTACGTACCGACTCCCGTAGCCTGGACAACGGCGCAGCCTTGTCCACGGGTGGCGCCAGTGCCCACCTGTGGAAAACGCTGCGCGGTCTTCCAGGCTACGGATTGGCGACATCCTGGCCCGCCAGAATCCCATGATCCGCCGGCGGCAGCGTGCCGTCGCCAGCCAGGTAGCGATCGTAGAAATCCCGCACCGTGACGTTCTTGTGCTTGGCCTCGAACATGATGTCGAAGCGGTCGAGAAACTGGCAGGCGTAGCGGTTGCACCAGTCGTTCCACATCATGTCGCTGTGGGCATAGAGCAGCCGCTTGCTGATCTGCTGCAGCAGGAGTCTGATGTCGATCCGCTCGCTGGGCGAGACGCCCATTTCCAGCAGGGCTTCCGGCGGCTGGGAGTAGTGCATGGCCGGCCGCACGCCGCGCCAGCTGTCGATGATCCTCGCCACCCGTGGCTCCCAGGGATCGATATAGGCCTCTTCGTGGATCCAGCAGTGGTGGATGTCCAGCACCACCGGGGCAAGATCGGCCAGTTGCAGGCAGTCGTCGACGCCGTAGGTCTTTTCATCGTTCTCGAAGGTGATGCAGTTGCGCGCCTCGCTCGACAGACGCGGCCAGATCGCGCGAATGCCGGGCACGCCCAGGCGGCCGGCGATGTGCACATTGCACTTGAAGTCCTGGAATTTCTGGCCGTAGCCCATCAGGCGGATCATGTCGGCGTGGTATTCGAATTCCTTTAGGCTGTTTTCCACCACCTCGGGGCGATCCGAGCCCAGCACGCAGAATTGCCCGGGATGCAGCGATAGCCGCACATCGCGGCGGCGGGCCAGTTCGCCCAGCCGGCCGAAGCGATCCTCCAGCAACGCCTGGAGCTCCTGGGAACGATAGAAGTAGGCGAATTCGGCGTGGCTGTAGAAGGGCAGCAGATCGCTGCTCAGGCGCAGCATGCGCAGATTGTCCGGCAGGTCGGCGACGTGCTCGACGAATCTCAGCTGGGCATCCAGGTTGTGGGTGACCACGTCCAGCAACTTGGCCTCGGCGGCGGCGCGTTCGACGCTGCCGAGCCAGCGCAGGGTGGTGGTGCGGGTATTGAAGGCCCGCTCGACCTGCTCCAGTGCCTTGAGCGACAGACTGCGCTCGGGATGACGGTACATGCAGGCAAAGCCGATTCGATACATGGGACGCTCGGGACAGGGACTATGGGCTTTAGTCCGCGCGGCGCCGCCTGGGTGCGGGTGGGGTGATGGGTGGAGCCGGGCTTGGCGTCTGGCGTCCGGGTTTGCCCTCACCCCGGCCCTCTCCCGGAGGGAGAGGGGGTGGTATGGCAGCAGGGCTTAGCTATGGGTGCTCAGGGCTATCGCGGCCATGGCGGGCGGCCGATGCAGTCGATTGGGTTTGGTTTATCGCGGCCATGGGCCGCTCCTACAGGCTCAGGTTTCAATGTAGGAGCGGCCCATGGC
>NZ_JASCON010000102.1:0-17388 GCF_029959585.1 Pseudomonas sp. PS02302 | reverse complement strand
TGCTCGTGTGGGTCTTGACCTCTTTCTCCTCACGCCAGCGCCAGGCTCGGGTTCCAGTGTTGACCTTGACCCGAGGTCAAGGTCAACACTGAGCTCAGGAGGTGCCCATGCACGAATTCGAACTCTCCATCAGTGGCATGACCTGCGCGGCCTGCGCCGGTCGGGTCGAGCGCGCCCTGCAGAAGGTCCCGGCGGTCAGCGCGGCCGGTGTCAACCTGGCCAGCGAAAAGGCCCGCGTCAGCGCGCCGGTCGACGCGGCGCCGGCGCTGGCCGAGGCGGTCAGCGCAGCGGGCTACCGGGTGGCCGAGGCCGAGCATGACCTGGCGCTGTCCGGCATGAGCTGCGCCAACTGCGCCGGGCGGATCGAAAAGGTCTTGCGTACGGTGCCCGGGGTGCTGGCCGCCGAGGTCAACCTGGCCAGCGAAAGAGCCCGGGTGAAGACCCTGGCCGCGGTCGAGACGCCAGCCCTGATCGCCGCGGTGGAAGCCGCGGGCTACGGCGCCGAGGATCGCCACGCCGAAGACGAGCGTTCAGCGCCGGCCCGTCAGGGCGTGCCCTGGGAGGGTCTGGAGCTGGCCCTGGCGCTGCTGCTGGCCGCGCCGCTGATCCTGCCCATGCTGCTGACGCCCTTCGGCTGGCACCTGATGCCGCCCGCCTGGCTGCAATTGCTGCTGGCGACGCCGGTGCAGTTCCTGGTCGGCGCGCGCTTCTATCGCGGCGCCTGGCATGCCCTGCGCGCGCGCAGCGGCAACATGGATGTGCTGGTCGCCCTGGGCACCAGTGCCGCCTTCGGCCTCAGCCTCTATCTCTGGCTGGTCAAGGGCAGCCCGCACCTCTATTTCGAGACGGCGGCCATGGTCATCGCCCTGGTGCGCCTGGGCAAATACCTGGAAACCCGCGCCAAGCGCCGCACCGGCGCGGCGCTGCGCGCCCTGGAAGCCCTGCGCCCGGAAAGCGCCCGGCGCCTCGACGCAAACGGCGAGGAAGAAGAAGTCGCCCTGAATCGCCTGCGCCTGGGCGATCGCCTGCAGCTGCGGCCGGGCGAACGCATCCCCGCCGACGGCCGCATCCTGCAGGGTGAAAGCCAGGTCGACGAAGCCCTGCTCACCGGCGAAAGCCGCCCGGTCGCCAAGGGTCCCGGCGACGAGGTGGTGGGGGGCGCCATCAACGGCGAGGGCAATCTGCAGATCGAGGTCACCGCCCTGGGTGGCGAGACGGTGCTGGCCGGCATTATCCGCCTGGTGGAAGACGCCCAGGCCACCAAGGCGCCCATCCAGCAGCTGGTGGATCGCATTAGCCGGGTGTTCGTCCCGGTGGTGGTGGCCCTGGCCCTGGTCACCCTGCTCGGCTGGCTGCTGAGCGGCCACGCCCTGGAGCCCAGTCTGCTCGCCGCCGTGGCGGTACTGGTCATCGCCTGCCCCTGCGCCCTCGGGCTGGCCACCCCCGCCGCCCTGATGGCCGGCACCGGGGTGGCGGCGCGCCACGGCATCCTGATCAAGGACGCCGAGACCCTGGAGCGCGCCCAGGGCATCACCAGCGTGGTCTTCGACAAGACCGGCACCCTGACCGCCGGCCAGTTGCGCCTGCGCCAGCTGGCCACAGCACCCGGCATCGAGGAAGCCGAATTGCTGAGCCTGGCCGGCAGTCTGCAACGCGGCAGCGAGCATCCCCTGGCCGCGGCGGTCCTGCTGGCCTGTCGTGACCGCGGCCTGGACACCCCACCCGCCCGGGACGTGCGCGCCCTGCCCGGCCGAGGCCTCCAGGGCAGCTGGCAGGCGCGCTCCCTGCTGCTGGGCAATGCGCGGCTCCTGGCCGAACAGCAGCTGGACGCCGGCCCGCTGGCCGACGCCGCCCGCGCCTGGGAGGACCAGGGCCTTACGCTGTCCTGGCTGCTGGAGACCGGTGCCCCGGCGCGGGTGCTGGGGCTGCTGGCCTTTGGCGACGAGATCCGTCCGGGTGCCGCCGAGGCCATCGCCCGGTTGCGCCGCGACGGCATCGACAGTTGGCTGCTGACCGGTGACAACCGCGGCAGCGCCCGCCAGGTGGCTACTGCCCTGGGCATCGAGCACTGGGAGGCCGAGGTGTTGCCTGCCGACAAGGCCGCCGTGGTGGCCCGGCTGCAGGCGACCCGGGGCGGCGTCGCCATGGTCGGCGACGGCCTCAACGACGCCCCGGCCCTGGCCGCCGCCGAACTGGGCATCGCCATGGGTTCGGGTACCGCCGCCGCGCGCCATGCGGCCGGCATCACCCTGCTGCAGGAGGACCCACGCCAGGTGGTGGCGGCACTGGACATCGCCCGGCGCACCCAGCGCAAGATCCGCCAGAATCTGTTCTGGGCCTTCGTCTACAATGTCATCGGCCTGCCGCTGGCCGCCCTGGGTCTGCTCGATCCGGTCTATGCCGGCGCCGCCATGGCCTTTTCCAGCGTCAGTGTCCTGGCCAATGCCCTGCTGCTCGGCCGCTGGCGCCCGTCCGGAGACTCCCTGTCATGAATATCGGTCAGGCCGCCAAGGCCAGTGGCCTTACCGCCAAGATGCTGCGCTACTACGAGCGCATCGGCCTGCTGGCGCCCGCCGGGCGTACCGACAGCGGCTATCGCCAGTACGGCGCCGAAGACCTGCGGGTGCTGGCCTTCGTCCGCCGCTCGCGGGAGCTGGGCTTCAGCCTGGAGGAGATCCGCCAGCTGCTCAGTCTCTGGCAGGACCGGCAGCGTGCCAGTGCCGACGTCAAGGCGCTGGCCAAGCGACACATCGCCGAGCTGGATCAGAAGATCGGCGAACTGACCCGCCTGCGCAGCACCCTGGGCGAGCTGGTGTCCTGCTGCCATGGCGACGCCAGCCCAGACTGCCCGATCCTCGATAGCCTGGGGGGCTGACGCAACCGCTGTCGCCCAGCGGGGTCCATCGGTTATCCCCCCGCTACCGAGGCACCCCCATGCAGACCCTGCACCACTACCAGATCCGCTATCGTCTCAATGGCGAGCCCCTTACCCACGAGCTGGAGAGCTTCGCGCCGATCACCGAGGAAGAAGCGCTGCTGCAGTTGCTCATCAAGCACGTCGAGGAACCCCAGGTGGTGGTCGATGCGCCCTGGGAGCACCGTGCCCAGCCGAGCATCGCTCGTCGCGCCCAGGAAGCCGGGCTGAGCGATATCGAGGTCAGCCAGCGGGACTGACGGCCGGCCCAGGCGGGTGGCTTTGCGCTATAATTCCGCGCTTTTGCCCCCTTCGCCGGAGACCTTCATGACCCTGCCTCGCCTGCGCCTCAAAGCCAATGCCGACCGCCGTCTGCGCGCCGGGCACCTCTGGGTGTACAGCAACGAGGTGGACGTCGTCGCCACCCCGCTCACCGCCTTCGAACCGGGCGACCAGGCCATCCTGGAAACCACCAGCGGCAAGCCGCTCGGCCTGGTGGCACTGTCGCCCAACAACCTGATCTGCGCCCGACTGTTCTCCCGTGACACCGGCTACTTGCTGGACAAGTCGCTGTTGGTGCACCGCTTCAAGGTCGCCCTGAGCCTGCGCGAGCGGCTGTTCGGCAGCCACTGCTATCGCCTGGTCTACGGCGATTCGGACTTCCTGCCCGGCCTGGTGGTGGATCGCTTCAACGACATCCTGGTGGTGCAGATCGCTTCCGCCACCATGGAGCGCCAGCGCGACGCCATCCTCGCCGCCCTGCTGCAGGTGTTCAAACCCCAGGGCGTGCTGTGGAAGAACGATGGCAGCGCCCGCGCCGCCGAAGGCCTCTCAAGCTACGTGGAAGTGGCCTACGGCGAGGTCCCCGCCTGGGTGGCGCTGGAAGAGAACGGCGTGCGCTTCGAGGCGCCGGTTCGCGAAGGCCAGAAGACTGGCTGGTTCTATGACCACCGCCTGAACCGTGCGCGCCTGGCGCCCTATGTCGAAGGCAAGCGGGTCCTCGACCTGTTCAGCTACATCGGCGGCTGGGGCGTGCAGGCCGCGGCCTTTGGCGCCAGCGAGGTCATGTGCGTGGACGCCTCGGGCTTCGCCCTCGACGGCGTGGAGCGCAATGCCACCCTCAATGGCCTGGCGGAAAAGCTGGTGTGCGTCGAGGGCGATGTCTTCGAAGCGCTCAAGGAACTCAAGGCCGGCGAAGAGAAATTCGACGTCATCGTGGCCGACCCGCCGGCCTTCATCAAGAAGCGCAAGGACCTGAAGAACGGCGAGGCCGCCTACCGTCGCCTCAACGAACAGGCCATGCGCCTGCTGAACAAGGACGGCATCCTGGTCAGCGCTTCCTGTTCCATGCACCTGCCCGAAGACGACCTGCAAAACATCCTGCTCGGCAGCGCCCGCCATCTGGATCGCAACCTGCAGATCCTCGAACGCGGTGCCCAGGGCCCGGATCACCCGGTGCACCCGGCCATCCCGGAGACCCGCTACATCAAGAGCCTCACCTGCCGTCTACTACCCAGCTAAACGCCAGGCAAAGAAAAGCCGGACACTGTCCGGCTTTTTCGTATCTCGAATGCCTCAGCTCAGGGCACGAATCAACTCGTCTTTCTTCATTCGCGAACGACCGCGAACATTCTGCTCGGCCGCCTTCCTGACCAGCTCATCGCGAGTCATGTCGCTTAGCGAGGTGCTGCCAGTGCGCGAAGACCGTGCCGCGGCATGCCCGCCGTTGGGCGACTGGCCCTGCTTGGTCGCCACGGCACGCCGGGCGGAATCCTTGCGATCCGCGCGCTTGGCGGTACCGCTCTTGGTCTTGCCGGAGCCACTCTGTTCGCCACCGCCGGACTGCTTGTTCACCGTCGCCCAGGCCCGCGCCTCGGCTTCATCCTTGGAGACGCCGTTTTTCTCGTAGCTCTCCTCGATGTGCTCGGCCTTACGTACCTGCTTGTCGCTGTACGTGGATTTGTCGCCGCGGGGCATGGCAGTCTCCTGACTAGTCTTCCGCCTTGATGGTGGCCACATCGGCCGCCTTCACCCGTACCTGACGACCCGCCACATCGGTGAATTCATAGAAGCCATCGGGCGTCTTGGTATTGGGACGACCTTCGGTGATGTACTGGGTACCGTCCTGCAGGGTCACCACCGTCTCGGTGGAGCAGGCCGCCAGCCCCAGCAGGGTCATGGCCAGCAATCCACCCCTCGACAGGCGCTTCATGGAGCGTCCGGCGCAACGCGATGGATGGACACATCGTGCAGGGCCACCAGCGCCTGACCGGACTCGATGTCGGCCAGGTGGAAGCGCTCGTCGTTGATCGCATCCAGGTGCCGACAGGCCAGTTCGCGGACCACATCGGTGATGGGTACGTCCAGGTTGCTGATACGGTCGGTGTAGGCTTCGCCCAGCAGTTTGTAGTGGATTTCGTAATGGCTATCGGTGTCGTCACGCATGAGAAGTCTCCGCGAAAAGGCTGCCCGACTCGGGTTATTTCTATAGAGCCCGGGCAACCGGAGCGGTTCTTTTCCGCCCGTCAGACGCCGCCGAACGGTCGTCTGTCAAGTACCCCAAAACGCCCTGGCTCAACGCCCTGCCCGCATCTGCTGCAGGAGCGGCGCGCACTGGGTGCCCTGCTCGTTGCTGGGCGCGACCAGCGCCAGCAGACCGGCGGCAGGCGCCGCGAAGGTCGCCAGCAGCGCTGCCACGGCGCCGCGTGCCGCCAGTGGCAGTGCCTTCACGCCCGGTGACGGACTTTTCAGGGTGCCACGCACATAGAGCGGCGAGCGCAGCGAGAAGATGCGCAGGCCCTTGCTGTGGGGATCGACGGTGAGATCCAGGCGCTCGGTAGCCAGATTGGTGGTGCCGGTCACGTTGATCAGGGCGTTTTCCGTATCCAGCACGAAGACCTGGGGCTGCACCAGACCCTTCTTGAAGTCGAGATCGGCGACCGCGCAATTGATCTCCACCTCGTCATCGCCAAACAGCCGGTCGACCAGGTAGTTGCCGACATTGAGTCCGGCCAGCTCCATCAGGCTGCGACTGATACGGCCGTCGTTCATCAGCAGCTTGAGTTCGCCGTTGCTGGTGCCGAGCAGCGCCGCCACCGAGTTGCCGATGCCACTCAGGGTGGCATCGCCATTGAGCTCGCCCATGCTGCGCTTCATGGTCGCCACGGTGGGGAACAGCTGGTTCAGCTTGACCCGACGCACGTGCAGATCGACCCGCCCCTGCAGCGGCGTCTTGTCGCCCTCCAGGCGCACCGTGGTGTTCAGATCGCCCCCGGCCACGCCGAAGCGCAGGGGATCGAGCAGCAGCACCCCATCGGTCAGGCGCACATGGGTATTCAGATCGGTGATCGGCAGCTGCGCGTTCTGCACGATGCGCTTGCCGGTGAAGCGCACGTCGGCATCCATGGCGCGCCAGCGCTCGGTGCGGAATTCGGAGACCGGCAGCGCCTTGTCCGCCGGCTGCTGGCTGGTCTCGCCCTTGGCCGCCTGCTGCTCCTTGGTATCGGCACCGATCAGCGGGGCCAGGTCCTCGAACAGCAACTGATCGGAGCGCAGGGTGCCGCTGAGCTTGGGTCGCGGCTTGCCGCCGGTGAACAGTACCTCGCCATGCAAATCGCTCTTGCCGACCCGGCCATTGAAGTCTTCATAGCTGAAACGGGCGCCCGCCGGATCGTTGAGCTTGACCGTGAGATGGCCGTCGGTGGCATAGGGCGCCGTCTCCGGGAGGGTGACCCCGGTCAGCGGATAGAGCTGCGCCAGGCTCTTGCCTTCCAGCACCAGGTGCAGATCCAGGGCGCCCAGGCGCCGCGGATCGGTCAGGGTGCCAAAGACCTGGACACGGGTTTCGCCCGCCCGGGCATCGAGCTGGATGGGGAAAGGCACATCGGCGTCCTGCAGCGCCAGCAGGCCACCGATCTGGCCACGACCACTGACCGGCACCTGCTTGTAGCTGCCCTCCACCGCCAGGGCGAACTGGAAGGGCTGGGTCTGCCTGACGTTGGAGCGCTGGCGCGAAGTGCCCTGCTTGCCCACCAGATCGGCATAGGCGATGGGAGCGTCCAGGGAGGTGATCCGCGCGCGCAGCCGGGTAGCGGTCTGGGCATCGTCGAAGCCGACCTGGCCGGCGTCGAAGCCGATGGTGCCGATGTCGACGGTCCAGGCCGAAGGCTCGGCCTTGGGGTCCTTCTCGGCGGTCTCGAAGGTCCAGCTGTTGCGGCCATCGGCGAGTCGCTGGGCATTGACCACCGGCCCGCTGAGGTCGATGCGCGGGATATAGACCTGCTTGGCCAGCAGGGCCAGCGGCGAGATCCGCAACTGCACCCGGTCGAGGTGGACGAAAGTCTTTTCCTTCGCCCAGTCCGGGTTGCCCAGGGTCAGGTCTTCGGCGGCGATGTGCGGCCAGGGAATCCAGGCGCGCCAACCGCCCTGATCCGGCTCGCGGTGCCAGACCACCCCCAGGTTGCCCTCGATGGCGAAGGGTCGATGCAGGGCGCTCGACACCTGCTCGTTGAGGGTCGGCTTGAGTCGATTCCAGTCGAAGGTGGCCAGCAGCACCACCAGCAGGACGAACAGCAGCAGGATGATTCCCAGCAGCCAGGCGAGGATCTTGCGTGGGCGCGTCATGGCCGCCTCCTTGGATTTCCGTTCCCTCTTGGGTCTGCTCAGCGCAGCGGGGTTCCCTGGACAGCCATCATGCCTTGCGTTGGCGCAGGGCGAGCAGCGCCACCGCCACCCCGATCAGGGTCAACAGCAGCAGACTGCCACGCAGGCCCACCTGCCCCGCCACGGCGCCGACCAGCGGCGGGCCGAGCAGGAAACCGAGATAGCCGGCCGTGGCGGTCATGGCGATACCCGCAGCCGGCGTCTCGGCCACCTGGCCAGCGGCGCTGAAGGCCGCCGGGACCACATTGGACAGCCCCAGGCCGACCAGCGCGAAGCCCAGGATCGCGGTCCAGGGCGCCGGCAGAAGGACCGCCAGCGCCAGTCCCAGGGTCGCCAGCAGGGCCCCGCCAACGATTACCTGGGGACCACCGAAGCGGCCGCGGATACCGTCGCCGAACAGCCGTCCCACCAGCATGGTCAGCGAAAAGCCCGCATAGCCCAGGGTCGCCACCACCGGACTCGCGCCGCCCACCTGGCCCAGGTAGACGGCGCTCCAGTCGGTCATGGCGCCCTCCAGCATCAGGCAGCCCAGGGCGATCAGGCCCAGCGCCAGGACCCGCCGATCCGGCAGCCGCAGGGCCTGACTCACCGGACTGCGATCGCCCTCGTCCAGGGCCAGGGCGGCGGGCAGCGCCAGCACCAGCGCCACCAGGGCGGCAGTGAGCAGCACCGCCAGCGCCGAGGCGCCCAGGTGCAGCACCAGCGCCCCCAGGCCGGCGCCCAGAAATCCGCCCAGGCTGAAGGCGGCGTGGAAGGACGACATCAGCGGGCCGTTCCAGCGGCTTTCGACGTCGCTGGCATGGGCGTTCATGGCCACGTCGATCAGCCCGTTGCAGGCGCCGAGCAGCAGCGCGCAGGGCAGCAGCCAGCCCAGCGACGGCGCCACCCCGGGCCAGCTCAGCACCAGCACGAAGGCCAGGATGCTCAGGCGGGTGAGGCGTCCGGTCCCGCCCAGGCGCGGCACCAGCACCCCGGCGAAGGGCATGGTCAGCAGGGCGCCCAGGGCGACCGCCAGCAGCACCAGACTCAGCTGGCCGTCGCCCAGCAGCAGATCGCGCTTGAGTTCGGGAATGGCCGCCGCCCAGCCGCCGATCCCGCAACCGTTGGCGAGAAAGACGGTAAAGGTGGCGCGACGTTGGCGACGCAATACGGCAGAGGTCATGGCGATCCTTGGGCGCGAGTCTAGCGATCAAGCGAATGCAGCTGCAGCCCGGCGTCACGGTAGGGCTGCAGGCGCTCCTCGCTCAGCCCCGGCTCCAGCACCAGATGGTTCAGCTGATCGAGTCGGAGCACGTGATAGAAGGCCACGCTGTCGAGCTTCTCGGCGGTCACCGCGACGGCCACCTGGCTGCTCTGCTCGGCCACGGCCGCCTTGAATTCGGCTTCTTCCAGATCGAAGCCGGTCACGCCGGTCTCCACCGCCAGGGCGCAGGTCCCGAGAAAAGCCAGGTCGGCGCGCACGCCCCGCAGATCACGCAGCGCCCGAGCGCCCAGGCAGGCACCCGACTCCGGCGCGGCCAGGCCGCCGATCATCAGCACCCGGATCCCCGGGCGCTGCAGCAGCGCCGCGGCGATCACCGGTGCATTGGTGGCCACGGTCAGGTCGAGATCCGTGGGCAGCGCCTGGGCGATGGCCAGGTTGGTCGAGCCGGCGTCCAGCAGCAGCAATTGCCCCCGTTGCGCCAGCCTGGCCGCGGCCTGCCCCAGTGTCTGCTTGGCCGCCTCGTCCCGACCGATACGCGCCGGCAGCGCCTCCGGCGGCGTCAGCAGCGAGAGCGCCCCGCCATACACCCGACGGCACAGGCCCTGGCGGGCCAGTTCGCGCAGGTCGCGGCGCACGCTGTCTTCGGAAATACCCCAGGTCGCGGCCAGTTCGGCCGACAGGACCCGGCCCTGTTCGCGCAACAGGGCCAGGATCGCGGCCTGGCGTTCTTCGGGAAGGTGGACGGCTGCTGCGTTCATGCTGATACTCCAGGAGGACCAGCACATCATGCAGAATCATTTACGATCGTGCAACATCATGCACTGGACGACGCCTTGCTCCGGGCATCCAGCCAGCGGCCGCCAAAGACATTGATCAGCAGCCCAAGCATGACCGCCACGCCGCCCACTTCCTGCTGGGTGGTCATCTGCTCACCCAGCAGCACGGCGGCCGAACTCAGCCCGACCACCGGCACCAGCAGCGAAAAGGGCGCCACCTGGCCGGCCGGATAACGCGACAGCAGCCGGCTCCAGATGCCGTAGCCGACCAGGGTGGCGATAAAGGCCAGGTAGACGATGGCAAAGACCGACCCGCCTGACAGCGACGTCAGCGCCGTGGTGATCTGTTCCGGACCTTCCAGCAGCAGTGACAGGATGAAGAAGGGAATGGGCGGAATCAGGCTGCCCCAGACCACCAGACCGAGCATGTCCACCTTGCCGATCTTCTTGGTGACGATGTTACCCAGCCCCCACATGGCCGCCGCCGCCAGGGTCAGCAGAAAACCGGCCAGGGTCATGCTGACGCCATGTTCGGTGCCGATCAGCAGCAGGCCCAGCGCCGCCACCAGCAGCCCGACCAGACTCGCCCGGCGTACCTTTTCCCCGAGGAAGGTAGCGGCGAAGGCCAGGGTAAAGAAGGCCTGGGCCTGCAAGACCAGCGAGGCCAGGCCCGCCGGCATGCCCACGTACATGGCCGAGAACAGGAAGGCGAACTGGCCCAGGGAAATGGTCAGGCCGTAGGCCAGCAGCAATCGCCAGGAGACCTGGGGGCGGCGCACGAAGAGGATGGCCGGAAAGGCCGCCAGGCAGAATCTCAGGGCTCCCAGCAGCATGGGCGGCACGCCGTGCAGGCCAAGCTTGATGACCACGAAGTTCACCCCCCAGGCCAGGATGACGACCAGTGCCAGCAACAGATCCCGGGGTGCCATCGACAGCTCCTTGAACGCGTTCAGATAGATAGGCGGCTACCCTACTCCTTTGTGTCCGCGCTGCGGCGTCACAGTTGCCCACAAATTCGGCCAGTCACTCTCTGCCAAGGAAAAACCGCAGCCTGGGCTGCGGTTCGTTGGGATCAGGCACTGCGCTTGTCGCGCAGGGGGTCGTGGCCCCAGTTCATCAGCGACTTGCGCCAGCGCGAGTCTTCGATGTCGCCGTCCGGTCGCTGCTTGAGATGGCGATGCACATAGCCGATGACCTTGCGCATGGCCTGGTAGTCATCGTCTTCCAGTTCGGCCTGGCGCTTGCCCTTGAGCTCCAGGATACGCTCGCCCATGGCATGGCCTACGGCCTTGCCATCGTTGGCCGCCGTGACCTTCTTGCCACCCTTGGTCATGCCCACGCCCTTGCTGGTGTCGCCACTGAGCCATTTGCGCAACTGGCTCGGGGTCATGTTGACCACCTGCTTGAACTCGCTGCGGACGTCTTTCTTGTCGTCGTCGGTCGCCTTCTTGGTGCTCATTTTTCACCTGCCTTTTGCAACGCCTTGAGCAGTTCGTCTTTCTTCATACGCGACCGCCCCCGCACCTCGCGGCGCGCCGCTCGCTTCATCAGCTCGTCCTTGGTCAGGCCGGCCAGGCCCGACTCACGCGCCGCGGCCGTCTTGCGCGCCACATCGGCGGGTTGCTTGGAGTGCTGCTGGCCCCGTCGCGTATCACGGCGCTTCTTAGCGGTGGTGCGCTGGTACTCTTCCTTGCTCAAGGAGTCCCGGGCCTTTTCCGGCAGATAGCGTTCGCCGGTCTCTTCGGACTTCTTGCCGGAGCGGGTGTCCCACTTCTCGTCGGTCCACTGCTGCAGATGATTGTCCTTGCCCTTGCCGCCCTGGTATTCACCACCGCGCTTCTGGTACTCCTGGGAGGCCAGTTGCGCCTTGCGCGCCGACCACTGACCGGGCTTGCCGCCCTTGTCGCCCTCGGTAATCTCTTTCTTCACCTTTTCCCAGAGCACGGGATCGCTCTTCTTGGCCGTCGCACTCATGGCTCACCTCGGATTGGGGTTCACTGCAGTCGCTGTCTCTAGGATGACTGTCCAACCGAAACGGGGGTTCGCGCCAGGCGACGAATGCCCCTACCCTGCGTCTTCCGGTATCCCGAGAAAGCCATGTCCCTCGCCACCCTGCTCCGCCGTCGCCTGATCCCGCTGCTCTTCGTCACCCTGCTGGTAGGGGTCGGGGTCCCCTATGGCTGCTCGGAATTGGCCTATCGCGAACGCCAGTGGGTCTTCAGCATCGAACCCGGCAACGCCAGCTGGTTCACCGGCGTGCCGGAAGGCGTCCGCCAGCTCAATCTGCCGGTCCCCGACGGCCTGACCGGCACCGACTACCTGCACGCCTGGTGGTGGCCCGCCCGGCGTCCGGACGCCCCCACCCTGCTCTATCTGCATGGCACCCGCTGGAATCTGACCGCCCAGGTCCGGCGCATCGCCACCCTGCGGCAACTCGGCTATTCGGTGCTGGCCATCGACTATCGCGGCTTTGGCGAAAGTCCTGGCGACGTGCCCTCCGAACGCAGCGTCTACCAGGACGCCCGCGTCGCCTGGAAGTACCTGCAGAGCCTGCAGCCCGATCCGCGCAAGAGATATATCTATGGCCACTCGCTGGGCGGCGCCGTGGCGGTGGACCTGGCCTGGCGCATCGCCCGCGACGGGGATCCCACCGGTGACTATCCCGCCGCCGCCGGCCTGATCATCGAATCCACCTTCACCACCCTGGCCGATGCCGCCTCGGCGGTAGTCGACACCCGCTTTCCCCTGCGCTGGCTGATGTCGGAAAGATTCGATTCCCTGGACAAGATCCCGGACATCCATATCCCGGTGCTCATCGTCCACGGTGGCGACGATCGCTATGTGCCTCCACGCTTCAGCGAAGCTCTCTATGCGGCGGCGCGGCAGCCCAAGCGCCTGCTGCTGATCCCCGACGGGACCCACTCCAACAGCATGGTGATAGGCACGCGCGACTATGCCGCCGCCTTGCGCGAACTGTTCGGCGGCGCTCAACTGAGTGAAGCGGAAAAGGGGCAATCATCGACGGGAAGCTAGAGACTTTCTGAAAGGCATCGACGGCGCTGATAGTCACTATCTGGCCAGTCTATTTTTTCTGGGCGCTCCTGCTCGGGATACTGAACGCACTCCAGCACAGTTTCCCCAGAGGACACCACCATGAACCTGCGTATCGCCTTCGGTTTCGCCCTGACCGCCCTGGCCCTGAACACCTTCGCCCAGGACTTCGCCTTCACCCCGAACGCTGCCACCCAGATCGCCGAGGAATCCAGCCAACGCCCACTGGGCCAGCTGATCAAGCAACAGCAGCAGCGCCTGCAGCAACGCACCCTGGCCGAAGAATCCAGCCTGCGGCCGCTGGGTGAGGTCATCAAGCAGCAGCAACGCCAGTTGCAGGAACGCCGGATCGCCGAGGAATCCAGCCTGCGCCCCCTGGGACAGGTGATCGAAGACCAGCAACAGCGTCTCGGTGACGATGCAGTGGCCGAAGAATCCAGCCAGCGCCCCATGGGTCGGCTGATCGACCGCCAGCAGCATCGCCTGCAGGATGACGCCCTGGCCGAAAATGGCTCGGCCCAGACCCTCGACCGCCTGATCAAGGCCGGCCAGACCCGTCAGGCCTGAGCCCTACCCGTCCCTTCCTGCCCGGCCTTGCGCCGGGCTCGCCTAATCAGGTCTTCTCGCTACCCGGCCCAATGCTGGCAGGGGCCTCCACCACCATCTCCTGCGGCACCTCGTCGATACGCGGATCCAGCGCCGCTGCCATCGGACTCACCGAATCCGGCATGGCCACGTGATGCAGTGGCGCCGCGTCCAGCCGGTGCTCGCCACTGACGAACCGGGGCTGCACGAAGACGATCAGGATCAACGCATAGGCCGAGGTCAGCACATAGAAGGTGCCGGGGCCGAAATGCTCCATGGCCGCACCGGCCAGCAGCGGCCCGATACAGGCACCGACGCCATAGGTGGTCAGCAGCATCGCCGACAACTCCACTCGCCGCTCGGGCTCGACGTGATCGTTGGCAAAGGCCGTGGCCAGCGGATAGAGGGTGAACAGCAGCATCCCCGAGACGAAGCCCGCGGCCAACAGCCAGGGATAGGGCAAGCTGATCAGCCCCCACAGCGGCACCGCCGCCAGGCACAGCAACACCGCATTGGCGCGGATCAGCTTGCAGCGATCGAGACGATCCGACAGCCAGCCCAGCGGCCACTGGGCACAGAAGCCCGCGACGATGCACAACCCCACATAGAAGCTCGACTGCGCCGTATCCAGGCCGCTGCGACTGGCGAATACCGGCGCCAGGCCATAGAAGCCTCCCACCAGCAGCCCTGCGGTAAAGATGGTGACCAGCGACTGGGGTACCCGCTGCCAGAAGAAACGGATCTCCAGCGGCGCCGCCACCAGCTTGGCCGGGTGCACCCGGCGGGTCATGGCCAGGGGAATCAGGCAGGAGGCGAAGCAGATGGCGACCAGCAGCAGCGGCTTGTAGTCGAGTTGCGGATGCCAGGCCAGTAGCGCCTGACCGATCACCAGCCCCAGGTCCACCGCCACCATGTAGCCGGCGAACACCTTGCCGCGCTGATGATTCTCCGCCTGCTCGTTGAGCCAGCTCTCGATCACCATGTACTGATTCATCATCACCACGCCCATGACGAATCTCAGCGCGATCCAGACGTTCAGGTCATCGATCAGGGCGTGAATGAGCACCGTGACCGTGGCCGCACCGGCGCAGGCCACATAGGAACGGATGTGGCCGACGCTGGCGATCAGGCGATGACCGAACTTGCCACCGCAGACCAGTCCGAAGTAGTAGGCCGCCATCAGGGCGCCGGTCCACAGGTCCCCCGCCCCCTCGCCGGTCAGTCTCAGACCGATGTAGGTGGTGAAAAGGCCAGAGCCGGCCAGCATCAAAAGAGTGGCGAAATAGAGCGCAGGAAAGGTAACGAGAGGGCTGAACATCAGAGATCACATGAAAAGAAGCGGAAAGCCGGAACGGACCAGCCGGAGCTGGTCGTCGGGACTACGGAAGGAAAAACATTAGGAGATAGCGCCGGAAATCACTCCGGCTCTTGGCGCCTGCTGGTCTCGGTGCGCTGGCGCTGCCGCCACTGATCCAGATAGACCACCTGGCCATGCTCGGGCTTGGCCTGATAGGCAGGGGCCGAAGCCACCACCGAATCCGCCGCCGGGCGCTCGACCTCGGGTACCACGAAGGGCGCGAACTCGACCTTGGCCAGGGTCTTGCCGAACAGGGCCAGAGAAGCATCGAGCCGCTCTTCGCCCGTCACGGTAAATTCGAAGGCGAACAACCGCGCCAGGCGCTTGCGCCCCTTGGCATCGGCCAGCCAGCGAAAGCGGGAAAAGGCCACGGCGCCATCGAGCAGCATGACCTTGCGGCGACGACACTCCTGCTCGGCCAGCAACAGCGCCCGTTCGCGAATGCCGTGGGCGTGCCAGAACCACAGGCCAATGCCGACTGCGCCCAGTAACAGGCAGAGATTACCTAGCGTCAGCATCTTCGCTCCTCATCGAAGGGTACCGCCGTCACTGACGCCGTGCAGCGTCACCAGATGCCGTCTCGTTCAACAGGCGAATGTTTTCACGCTCGCCTTTGTACAGCGCCAGAGGGGCGATTTCCTTACCCAGCAACGGCACCTGCTGTTGGTGCCATATGTAGTAGAAAACGTTCAGTACCACCAATAGCAGAAACAACCAACGCATCATTCGTTCTCGAGCGGACACGCCAAAGCCAATCCAGCAAACACCATATCGGGCACGATTCGCGCGCCCGGAACGACATGTTTGACCAGTTCCGCGTCACCCCCGGTCAGAAAGATCTCGCAACCTTCGGCGAACATCTCCTGAGCCAGTTCGTACTGGGTACGGACGAATCCCTTGAGCATGTACAGACACCCACGCTCCACGGCCTCGCTGGTCGTGCGTCCCGGCGCCTCGTAGCGTTCACCACTGGCCCAATGTGGATCGTAGCGGATCCGCCGGGTATGGGTCTGCAGTTCCCGACGCATCAACGGAATCCCCGGACAGATGAACCCTCCCTGATGCTCGCCCTGGTCGTCGACCAGATCGGCCGTGACCGCGGTGCCCAGATCCAGGACCACGCACGCCTTGCCCTCGGCCAGCCGTACCGCGGCCAGGATCACCAGCCAGCGATCCATGCCCAGGCGCTGATGATCACGATAGCCATTGCGCACGCCATTCCAGGCCTCGACCGGCACGGCCTGGTGACAGGGGATACCGAAGGTGGCGGTCAGCAGCTCCTTGAGTTGCTGGGTCTCTTCGTCGCTACGCACGCTGACCAGGCGACAAGCCGCCAGTGGCGGTGTATCCGGCTGGGACAAGGCCGCCACCAGGGCATCGTCGCTGTCGACGATGCCCGTAGCGGCCACTTCGGCGCCTGCGGCGAGCAGTCGCCATTTGATCAGACTGTTACCGCAATCGAGTTCAAGAATCATGATCTAGGCTCAGGCTCAATTCGCCACCGCTGAAAGCCTGTGTCTGACCGTCTACATGCATGAGGATAGCCCCATCTTCGGCAACTCCTGCCACTGTGCCCTGAATACAGCGAACCCCCGAAGACAGGGTTACCGCTCGACCTTGCCAGCCATGATAACGCTCCCACTCGTCGCGCAGGGCGGCGAATCCGGCCTGGCGGTGAATCTGCCACAGGTTATCGATCTCCCGGAGCAGCAGGCTGGCGACCTGGTTGCGATCCTGCAGCCCCCCCAGGGCTTCGGCCATGGAGATCCAGGGCTGATCGATGGTGTCGGCCAGACGCATGTTGACGTTGATACCGATGCCGATGATGGCCTGGCAGACGTCCTGCGGATCACCCGACAATTCGATGAGGATGCCGGCCAACTTGCGGCCACGCACCAGGACATCGTTGGGCCACTTCAGGCAGGCATCCTCGACGCCCAGCTGTTGCAGGGTACGGATGACCGCCAGGCCCATGGTCAGGCTCAGGGCCTGCAGCTTCTGGATCCCGCCCTGGCTGGACACCACGGCGGTGAGATAGAGATTCTTGCCATAGGGGCTGACCCAGGCGCGCCCACGACGGCCACGGCCCGCCTGCTGATGCTCGGCCAGCAAGGCGAATGGAGGCATTTGCTGATGCAGACGGCGTTGCGCTTCGGCATTGGTGGAGTCGATGGAAGCCAGGACCGCTACCGGCCAGCCGCCCTCCTGGGCGATCCGCTCGGCATCTAGCAGCGACAGGGGCTCTTCCAGGCGGTAACCCCGACCTGGCACTTTGAACACCTCGACGCCCAGGTCATCTTCCAGCGTCTTCAACCGCTTCCAGATGGCACTTCTGGAGACGCCCAAGGCCTCACCAAGCTCGACGCCGGAATGAAATTTTCCATCACTCAGCAGTTTCAGCAACGGCATTCCCGAACCCCGTTCGACTTTCTTCCGCTCCAAAGACAACACCCCCGCCAGAGTGAACTGAGCGGGGGTGCTGGGTGTTAGGCGCTTGACGATGACCTACTCTCACATGGGGAAACCCCACACTACCATCGGCGATGCATCGTTTCACTTCTGAGTTCGGGAAGGGATCAGGTGGTTCCAATGCTCTATGTTCGTCAAGCAATTCGGTTGGCTGACCAGGCGATGAGGCTGCCTGGCTGGCCCAATTGGGTCTGTGATCGAAGTAGACAACTCGTCTTTGGGGTCTTGCGAACCCACGCGCCGGTTTTCGGCGTCGTCTTCCTCACGCTCTGACCGCGGTCAGATTGTTTGGGTGTTATATGGTCAAGCCTCACGGGCAATTAGTATCGGTTAGCTCAACGCCTCACAGCGCTTACACACCCGACCTATC
>NZ_JASCON010000101.1:0-17427 GCF_029959585.1 Pseudomonas sp. PS02302 | reverse complement strand
TTTCGCTCTGGATACCAAAAGACCCCACAAAAACCCCCGGCCGGCACTCGGGGGGCCGTGGGGAGTAGAGTTAAGAATTTAGCCACTCATCGAAGGTCTTGATTGGCCAGCCCAATTGTTTGGCTTGCTCTACATAGATGGCATAGCGGTCTTGAAGGCTTTCCATGTGCGTCCCTCAATCGACGGTCAGGGTTGCAAACTTGCCTTCTGCGACATACCGCTGCCACAGCTCGATAGCCTGAGCCTGTTGGTGGCGAGGGAACGCTGTTACTACGTCAGTATCGCCATGAACCGTTACCAGATACTCCATTTTCGCTTCCTCATTGATCAGCTTCAATGAGTATACTTTACCATATAGGGTAAAAATTCTGATAGATAATTTACCCTATTTGGTGAATTTCTGGATGGATACGCTCATCCCGATGGCGTACCCGTAAGGTATCGATACCCTATGGATACCTTATCGATAGGGTATCCATAGGGTATCGATACCTCAGCGATATGTTGTCGATAGAGCATCGCTCACCGACCGGGGTACTGTTGGTTGGGTTCGCTCTCAATCCAGGCGCTGAGCTCTGGCTGAACGTCCACCACGAATTTAGGAGGTGCCGAAGGAGACGGCCCCGCTCAGCAGTTCCAAGTGACGATCAACCATCTTGCCGCAGCTGTCTCAGCGCATCATCGAATGCCCGGTCGCCTTGGATTGAAAAAACATTACGCAAGAACCAACGTCTTGGGTTGAACGCTACCACTGGCACGACGATTAGCAGCACAAGGCTGTTCAACAACCCCTCCTGCGCATCACCGATCCCTGCAGCCGCCCACAACGCCACCAGTGCTGCGCCCTTGATCAATAGGAAGAAGCACGCTGCACGGATTGCACCGACTACGCAAACCACACTTTGCTCCGCCCAGCAGGCCGGTGTGCGCAGCGCTTGACGCACAGCAGTACGGCGAGCCTGGTAGCCGGCCTGAAAAATGTGATCAGCACGTGCGGCAATGTCAGCCTCTGACCAGGCGTTTTGCTCGTTAGCTTCGTTTTTCATATACCTTTCCTCAGTTTTTCCGTGGTCAGTTGGCTTTGTTCTCAGGCCCACAAATGGGCGTACCGTCAGGCTTCAACTTTCCTACCTATCTACGCCCAGTAACTGCCGGTGTCTTCAAACGTCATTGATGCGGGGGCTGACTCTTTCAAAACGCGGCGATCAGCGTGGAGTGCAACAACCAACGGCGGATCGGTATTGGCCTTGGGGCAGAAAGCGAAATCAACGGGTTCAGGGGTTTGGTTCCCCTCATCGTCAAATGGTCCGTTGAGGGCATCACGTGCCAGTCGCACCTGATGAGTCTCATCGCAGAAAGGGCATTGGAAAGTGGCCCTCTCAGGCCATAGTGCGTTCTTCATGGGGCCGTACCCTTCACTCATTCCGCTTGAAATACGCTGCCATGGCTGCTCTTGTAACAATTGCAACGATAATCATTGCAAACAAAGTCAGGATTATATTTCCATAGCTACCTGTAAAGTCTCGCGCAAACGACCAAAACCTTTCGCTCGCTGAATAAATACTCTCTCTAATATTATCGTTCTGATAGGCGCCTAGGCCGACAAAGACACCCACGACCACAATTACAAATAATTCCCAAGTTTTCATATCAGCTACCCCGTTTTTTCTTTGGTTCGAGTGCGACCCGGCGAACCGGGTCTGTACTGGTCACGACGGCAGGATGTCGTAATGAAAGCCACGATCCCCGTACAACCGCCGAAATTCCTCAGCGGTCTCGTTGCGGCTGCATCGACCAATACAGTCCACACAGAGGCCCCAACCTAGGTCGCGGTTATGCCACTGCCGACCCTTAGTCACGGCACCGCAGCACGAGCACAGCATCCTGCGAACCTTCCCCTGCTCATCGGCGCCTACGACCGACACGTCACAGGGCTTGGGATAGGTTCCGATGCACACAGCCTCAGTAGGCAAACCTTCCGATGGATTCCAGGTCTGGCCCGGCTTGTCGAAGTTGACCGAGTCGTACGGCCGCTCCCAGGTAGTGAAGCATTGCCCGTTAGGTGCTATCCAGTACAAGGCCTCAATGGACTTTCCATCCACCACACTCAAAACCTGAAACCCCTTGCCTAACAGCTTGGTCATCGCTGGAACCTCATTGCCTGATTCAATGAGGGAATTTTACCATTTATGGTAAATCTTGCCAGGATTATTTACCTTTATTGGTAAAATTTACTGAGCTCGGCCGCCCGCTGATGTTCAGCCGTTACCACAGCGAGCCGGCGTGAGAACTGACTCTTGTTCACGGCATGTTTCTCCCATGCGGCAGTCGCAGAAAGGCCAGCCACAAGGTGGTCACGCAGTGCCTCGATGACCTTCTCGCCACGAATAGAGGTGCCACCGAGGAGCAACTCGAAATGACGAGGATCTACAGTCCCAGGGATGAGTTTTGCTACATCGGTTGCCATCGGACTTCCTTACCTGCGAACAAAAAAACAAAGTTTACCCTGCCTGGTAAAGCTCACGAAGTCCCATCATCCCCGGCAGTCGAAACGAACCTGGTGCAGATTCATCCTCGAAGGATTGAACAAATCCTGCTGTCCGTCCGCATGATTGAGGGCCGCGTCTAAGCGAGGCAAGGTTTTGGCGTACCGGGTCGCGCTGGTACCGTCGATTGAATTCACACCCGCAGCGGCACATAGCTCAATCCGCTTGGCGCTATTCACCCGGCCTACGTGCAAGTGGCAATTCCGCCTGCGGGCCAGCTTCCCCCAGGTATTCACCGTTGCGAGCTTCCAAGCAGTGTCGCCTCCAATGAAGATGCCTATCGCCGGCGACAGCATCTCTCGAACATCATCTGGCTCCATACCGTTCTGCACAGCGAGCAACAGCCTGGTAGGGATGCCTTTTAGCCTATCGAGCCATCGCAAAGAGAACTCCAGGGAGGCCATACCACCGGCTACGATATCGGGCAAAACGATCCAGTCGGCACCTTCTCCCAGTAGATCAACAGCGCGACCGAATGCCTTCTCATCGAACGCTTCGCCCTGCTGAAAAGCCGTCCAAGCGCCGTTATCTAGGGCGTATCTCATGCCCTCCGTTCGGAGTACCCCCTTCGCAGAGACCAGCAGCCTCCAATCCGCGGCGCGCATCGCATCCAGGTTCCGCCTTGTACCGGTACGGCTGGCATACGAAATCATCGGTTGGGGGATCAGCGAGATCCGCTCCTCGATCGCAGGCTCCAGGTCGGCACTACCATCCACCCCGTAGTAGTCGGCATAGGCCAGCAATCCCTGGGCATATCCGACCGCCTGACCAGACAGATAAGGATTCATCCAATCTGGAGCGCGGTAACGGCTTTGATCGCGGATATCGGTGGTGTGCATCAGTGTCCTCAACATCTAAAAACTGAGGATGCACTTTACCATAAATGGTAAATTTTAACGGGTTTAGATTGACCTTTTTTAGTAAACTTTTAGGGTCTTTCTGCCAGCAACTGGTCAAGCCGGTAAGCAGCGGTCGACCTATCAACGCCTTTGGGTAGCATGGGGTGGTCACTTGCTACAGCTTCACGCAGACAGGCAATGGTCTCGGACACTACGGCGGGACGGTCTTCAACGTGGCAGGTCATTGCTAAGGTCCCCAATAGAGCGCGATCAGCCTCGGGCATGTCGAGCACCTGGGGCCACACCTGCTGCAAACGAGCCAAAGACTTTGCTCCGTCCGCTTGCCCGATCTCGCCGAAAAGGTAGTTAGTGAAGGCTACAAAAGCAGCAAAGGCGCAAACGCCGAGAATCAAAGGTTTAGTTTTCAAGCTCAAATATTCTCCATTACGACAGTTGACAGCTCAAACTGTCCAAACGCGGTACCAGGTATAACCAACTGCCAAAAAGCCGAAAGGCGGAATTATCAGGGCAAGGTAGCTAACGACCAACAGAAATAGAATGGGGTGCTGTGCTTCCCACGGTACCCTGCGGACTATCATAACAAAACGTGCCACGAACACGTTCAAGGTCATTATCACAGCCAAAACCAGCGCTATTTTTAGCAAGGAACCAGGATCAACTAATTCCGCAAATGTGCCGAGTCCTAACCTATCCATGCTCACCTCATGCTGTTGCTAAATTTGGATAGGATCACTTTACCATAAATGGTAAATATGGAAAGACTCTTTCTGGGAATCCTATAGATCATAGGTACCCTACTTGACCTTGTGTCCCCTCCTCTTCTGCTATTGAATGGACCGATCTGCCGCACCTGGTCCTATGCAATGCCTGAAGTCATCCCTTTCGACCCAAACCCGGTCATCACACCAGGGGAATCGCGACGACTGACGGCCGCGCAGTTCCATTCCATCAGCCAGGTGCCTGAGCTGCATCAATGGTTTGCCAATCTGCAGAACCAGCGAACGCGGCGTGCCTATCGGGCGGACATCACCGATTTCACTCAGTACATCGGTATCTCAGGTCCGGAAGAGTTTGCGATAGTCACCCGTGCGCACGTCCTGGCCTGGAGAACTGAGCTCAGCAATCGTGGACTATCAGGGGCGACCATTCGGCGAAAGCTCGCCGCCCTGGCCAGCCTGTTTGATCACCTGCTTGAGACCAATTCCGTCGAAGGTGGGAATCCTGTGCATGGTGTAAAGCGGCCCAAGATCGAGAGCAACGAGGGCAAAACTCCGGCACTCGGGGACGACCAAGCCAAATCGCTGATGTCGGCGCCGCCGCTCTTCAGTCTGAAAGGGATGAGAGATCAGGCGTTGATCGCGGTGTTGCTGTATCACGGCTTGCGGCGCGAGGAGGCATCCCTGTTGAGCCTATCCGACCTGCAGGACAGACGAGGGATAAAGCATCTTCGAGTAAGCGGGAAAGGGGGGAAAGTCCGGTACCTACCCTTGCATCCTGTAGCCGCTGAACGGATCCACGCCTACCTGGAAGTCGACGGTCGTCGCGCTGATCAGAACGGTCCTCTCTTCCGATCGCTAAAAGGGAAAACGATCGGTCAGCGGCTGTCTGCTAACGGCATCTACCTAGTGGTGATGAGCTGGGCTCTCAGAGCTGGAATCAACGTTCCCGGTCTAGGGGTCCATGGACTGAGGGCAACCGCTGCGACAAATGCCCTGGAACATGAGGCCGACATTGCCAAGGTTCAGGTTTGGCTAGGTCATGCCAATATCAGCACCACCCGGCTCTACGATCGCCGCGGCCAACGCCCTGAGGACTCCCCAACCTTTAAGGTCCGATACTAATCACCGATATCGCACAGGGTTGAGCACACAACCCAACCACGGGTATGGGGGTGGTATTACTGACTTTGGAAAAGCTACGTCAGCCCAGTTTCTCGTCCGTGATCCGGCAGGGATGCAGACCCAGCAACCCACTCGCCAGACCGACAAACCCTAATGAAGCCAGGACAACGTCACCGAGCGCGATCCCAGCGATTCCCATTGCTGCTGCAATGATGGTCAAACTTTTCATCTATACCTCTTAAAAATACGTACGTACATACCTGCGTATGCACATAAATACGCTTATTGATCGCCCCACATTTGACCTAGCGCTTTCTCGATCAGAGCCGACATTGTCGTCTTTTCCTTGTGAGCCTGATCTCGAAGGCGCTCGTGGTAATCATCGCGAAGCTTGATTGTACGCGGAAGCCTGACAGGTTCGGCTTCTTCCTGGCGGGCTTTGCTCTTGGTAGCCGGTGCAGCACTTTTTGGGATGGCTTTGGCGCTGCCGCCGCCCTCTTCCTGTTCGTGGGAACCGCCCGATCTGAAGGCTTCGAGCGCAGCAGGGTCCATTCCGCTCAGGTCTGGTTTCTTTCTCATTGCACCACCTCGTTTAGCACCTTCAAGATTTCTTCAGCAGCGACCTTGTCGCGTACCTTCTTACCTTCGTACCTGGACGGTAGCTCCCAGACTGCCATACCCAGGCCAGTAGCCTTTCGATAGGCTTTCCGTTCGCAGACCATGTTCGTGAACACCTTGATCTCGCTATCAACCAGGAAATTGATGAGGTCCTCAGCGTCTCTGGTCTTGGTATCGATCCTGGTGGCCAGCGCTGTGACCTTCAGATGCTCGTTGAACCCTTTGACCATTTCGATCAGCTGAGTGGTGTCCTCAAGGGACGCCGTGTCGAAGTCAGAAGCTCCGATCGGCAGAATCGCCTCGTCTGCAAGCAGCAGCGCATTACGGCCACTTGTCGTGTCTTGGGCGCCCACGTCGACTACCACGTAGTCGTAACTACCTTTGAGCTGCTTGCCTTCATCATAAACAGCGCGGCCGAGGAGTCTGACGGTAGTCGGGGATTTAGCTTCCGGGGGCAATATCGTGCAATCCCGTCGCCACGCAGCCCAAACCGCAGCGGTAGGTTTCGGATCCGCGTCGATCAACAGGGTCGGCCCTTTGGTAGACAAAAATGCAGCCATGTGTACCGCTGTAGTGGTCTTGCCTACACCGCCTTTCCCATTGATAACCGCATACACTTTAGTCATGGAATCACCTTTTTGTGTACATACAGATGTGCGTACATACGTACACCCTGTAGGGGAACCCCTGGCATCCGAGGTCCATTCTAGCCTAGCTAAAAGCATACGTACACATATACGCATGTACGTATGCTTATACGGTTAATCGGAGATGGAACCGTCTTCCTGATCTTCTCGTAGAGTCTCCAGGTTCTCTCGGAGATTCCGGATAACGTAGTCTGGAAATCCTGGCTCTCCCCTCTTCTGCCGGGCCTTCAATTCAGCAATCCTTGCAGCATCGAGCCCCAGCCTGGAGAGGCTCAAATCGTCTCCCATTTCTAATGCGCGATTCGCATCAAGCATTGTCTGGAGGACCCTTTCCAGCCTGGTGATAGCGGCATGGTCAGTGTCACTCGGCTCATCAGAACCAGCAGGGGGAATCATCTTGTTCATGCGCTTGCTCCTAGACGATAGGCATGACCCGGTAGCCGCCGGGTGGCACCCGAAGAGGTGCCAGCAAGAGTATACACGTACGTATGGCTATATGTGTATACGTACGTACGCACAATAGTAAAAAAAGATGAAGACACCAGTCTAGAGCGGTTTTGAGCGCTCAAGCCCATCGAACCAGGAAGCTAAATCGTGCTGAACCAGCTCGTGAGAGAGGGCCTTGTTGTGGCGAGTGTAGAACACCAGGCGATGAGCTTTCGAGCTGGTGTCCAGAGCCATGTGGTAGTCAGGCAAGGAGTCTTTCTTGATGATCTTGCGGATCTCGGCCCGGAAATGGCGGAGGTCTTGGGTAGACCCACATTTCTCCTGCATCAACGCTAGGTCAGCTTTCCAGATAGCCTTGTTGCCTACGTGCTTGCGTGCAAGCTCATAAAGACGTCTTTCTAAGGGCATACGGAGATCGAAGTAGCGGCGATCGATCGTAAGGACCTCATAGTGGAGCATCGCGTTGTACATCCAGTCCGAGATCTGGACAACGCATTCCAGGACCCCATTACCGTTCGTGGTCTTCTTGGTAATCGTGTAGTCGTGGATCCAGCCGAAGCCCTTCGTCTGCTCTTCACCACCAGTGATGATGTTCGTCTCGATCTGGGTGCCTTTCAGGCGACGAAGCATATCCAGGATGTTGGCGTAGGCATTGCCGCTTGGATCCCTCCCGGTCCCTGTCAGAAAATCGTAAGCCTCAAATTTGACGACGTTGGAGATAGGCAGTCCGGCTTTTCTGGCCTCAATGATTTGGGAGCCGATGAAGAGCAGAAGGTCCTTGTCGAAGACGGTAGCCGCCCCGATTACGGGCGGCGTGATCCTCACTCTCTTACCGGTGCCCGGCTGGACATACTCTTTGACTGAGGTGTCGGGCTTGGTGGACAGGCTGAACAGAGGAAATTCCATGCTGGCCAGGTCGTCCTTTACGGGCCACTCCACAAGCTTGGCTTCGAATAACTCAGCCTGCACGTAAGGAACCACCGCAGCCTTCCGGCCGCGTTTGGGTTTTCCCTGGGTACCTTCAGTCATGGATCCACCATCGAAAAATATGAAAGACGATCACTGGTTGAGCTGCGTGGACAGGATCGATATAGTCCCACGACCCCACGCTCCTAGACAGCACGGGTAGAAGCCCAGGGAGGTAGCCGCCTCCTGGGCTTCGTCTTAAGATTATCGTACGTATGTATGTACAGCTATACGCACATACCTATAGAACAATAGCCCCGGTTTCGTTCGGTGTGCGATTCTACAGAGCAGATAGTCGCGTCTACCACTTCCAAATCTTCGACATTCAGAATACCTCGGCTTTTGCCTTCAGCGGCCAAACCGACCAGGTAAGAACGGTCAGCAGACAGCTTGCTGACCTGGTACTGAATCAAAGCCCGACCCACTACTGCTATTAGCAGCAACCGGGACCAGTTGAGTTCAGGGGGGTAAGTCGTGCCTATCGTTTGCATTGCTATCTCCTAGACAGAACCCGGTAGCCGCCGGGATGGAAGGTGCAAACTTAGCATATCATACGTACGTACATACGCAAGTACGTATAGGTATGGCTAGGGAGCATTCGCCGGACCTGCTGGTCGCAAGCGGTGAAGAATCAGACTTGGGGTATCACCAGGCGCTGAATCGACGGCGGGACCTGAAGCATTACCAGCTGCTGAATCGACGGCGGGACCTGAAGCACCACCAGCTGCTGAATCGACGGCGGGACCTGGAGCACCACCAGCTGCTGAATCGACGGCGGGACCTGGAGCACCACCAGCTGCTGCAGCGACGGCAGAGTCTGGATCATCACAGGAAAGGCTCACATTGCCAGGACAATTGGAAAACGAAGCCGCAGGTATCTGATGTAGAGCAAAATTAACATCCGGCCCGCGGGGGTCGCCGGCGCCGATTGGAGAAACCGGAGCGTGGTGATCCTCTGCGACTACATGCTGGTACTTGGCGACGGTCTGTCGTGTGAGACTGGCTACCGAGGCAATAGCTGAAAGGGTCAGCGGCTTACCAAGCTGGACGAGACCTCGGCAGGCGGCTCGGATCTTGGAGGCTGTATCCTGGGTACGTCGGTTATGGGTATATCGTGCTGCCTGGGCCTGCTTTTCCTTGAGCGGCAGATCCGGACTCAAACGCATAGCCCCACGGTGACAGCTTGAGCTCCCCTGATAGCGACTCCAGGTCCAGCGAGCGATCGATTTAGCCGTAGCTTTGATGGAGGAGTAGGGGAGGGCAGGAGAAAGGGCTCGAGCAATGCGCTGGCTCTCATTGAAGGCCTTCGCCAAAACTCTCTGGTGGAAAGACTCAAAGCATCCTGATTGCCGCTCTTCATTGACTAGCGAGTAGGCAAAGAAGCGAACCATTTCGAAGAGGCTGCAGTGTCGCGAATGGCTAACAGCTTCCACATTGGGGTGCTTCGCCCAGGCCGGTGCATCGTTGATTGCAACAGCCTCTGCTAACTCGCCTAACTCGTAAACGCCGGAATGGAGCTCAGCAGTCGACCACCACGAGTGACCTGGCGTTTTGGCTACGGGACCGCCGTGGTAGTCGGGATCAGCCTTCAATACCGTCGCATAGGCGCGATATACAGCTTTCAGGTAGTCGATCGGTTTCTGCCGCGCATTCTCCGTAGTGCAGACAGGGACGATTGCGTAGAAGAGATGCGAGCTGCCAGATGTGCGATTGCGGACGATCAGGTTGGGCGGGGGCAGTCCTTGGGATTCCCAGATCAGCGAATCAGGATGATCAAGGTCAAAAACCATCCACGAGACTCGGCCCGGCCGATTGACCTGGATGTAGGGGTAGTGGAAGGCAAATTCACGAGGCCTGACTCGCATCGCAGTCTTGTTGTCACTGCAACGTGTCAGATAGGCCGCTTCTTCGAACACGCGATGGAATACAGAACCAGGTGCAGAGTACCGGTCAGCTGTACGGTTCGAAGATTGGTTGCCAGATGGAGCTGCTAGACCCATTCGGCCTTGCCAGGGAAAGGCTTTTCGAGCAGGCGAAAAGTACCCTGACGAACCTTGCGTGGAGACGCGGAGGTGTCCATAATGAATTCACCATATCGGTGAGCTCTACGTCGACTATCTGCCAGGATGAGACGTCAGAGCTCTTTTTTTTTGCCCAGCAAAAACCGGGCGCCTTTTTTTAGGTGTTTGAGAGCCTGGGATTTGTGATGGCAACGCGCTCAATGCCAGCCTCGAAAGGGCTTGTTTTTGGTCATCGATGGCGGAGCTCAGCAGGCTGGTCGTCTACCTCAGAAACTGGGAATGGACCGAAGGCTAGAGCTTGGCTTGTGGTACGTCAACCCGCTGAAACCCGCGTCAACACTGCATTTCCGCAAGCTTTCGGGTTAGGAAAATGCTTTGTTTTAAAGCTGTAAAAACCCCGCACGCGTGTTAGGCAAGTAGCGCATATGGACGCAGGCCGCGTGTCCCGTGACCTCGGGCAGCCTTGCTTGTCGGTGATATACGAATCGCCTGTCGGTGATATACGAGTCGAGCGTCGGTGATATACGAATCACCCTGTCGGCGATATACGAGCCTATCCACACAAAAAAAAATTCTGTCGGCGATATACGAGTCGCGACAGGTGCGTCTTGCCCGTGCACCTATGAGGCCGTAGGCAGGCGCGGGCGCCCAAATTGCCCGAAAACCACGGATTCCGGGGGCTGTGGGCCGTCCTGCAGGGGGCAAAAGTGTCGGTGATATACGAGCCTCAACCCAAAAGTGTCGGTGATATACGAAGCTAATGAGATCATAACGATATCATTGGCCATTTTCGTATGATGTCCTGCATTTAGAACTGTGAAACGCCTCACCCTTTGATTTGAAGGGTTTTTTGCCGATCAGATGTTCTTGACCGATTCCGCATCATGGTTAGAATACGGAAAACGGAGAGGGCACCATGGCCGAATCTGCTACGCAAATTACCGAATCGGGTATTTCACACGAACGCGAAATGGCGGAAAGCCACAGCCGGGCCGCATACAACGACCAGCTGATGCAAATCGCGGAACAACTCCGCCAAAACGCGGATGTGATGGATCCGATCGATCGGGACCGTGAAGACCGGTCGAAACTGGGCAAGCTGGCAGGATCGCTGGCCAAAACGAATCTCCTGCTTGGCTATGCCTTGGCCGCGTCGCTCACAGTCAACGTTGGAGCTGTTTGGTTCGCGGTTCATCCAGTACGCGAATACTTCGCAGCTGACGGGACTCGGATCATTCCTTTGGTCCCTCTATCCGAGCCCTACGTGACCTCGGCCGATGCCATCCAATTTGCCAGGGACACTATCAACAGGTCGCTGACGATCAATTTCCAGCAATACCACCAGCAACTCGAAGACGTCAGAGGCTCCTGGACCCGCCCAGGGTTCAAGCAATTCCTTGATCAACTAGGAGCCGCTGGCTACCTGGAATCCGTCAAAACCAAACGCATGAACATGACCGTGACCGCAGGTACAGGAGTGATCACTCGTGAGTACCTGCTGAACGGTGTGTACATCCGCGATGTAGAGCTCCCGATCGAGATAAAGCTCGCAGGCCAGACCACCGAGATGCCGCCGCAGCCATTCATTGCAAAGGTGAAGGTATCCAGAATCGACACGCTCGATTCCTTAGACGGAATCGCACTCGATAGCGTCGTCATCAAGCCCCGTTGAGGATCATCTATGAATAAAGCAATCGGGATCTGGCCGGGGCTGATGTTGGCTACCAGCATTGCGATGGCGGCGGAGGGCGCTCCACCGCAGCAAGCCGTCCAAGGCCCCAATGTGCAAGTTGGTCAGCAGGTGCAGCAACCGGCTGGGAACAACGCCGCTGCAGGTCAGTGGATTCGGGTGGACGGTCCGAGCAATGGATTCCCGACCCCGCCAGGCTCTCAACAACCTACGGTGCAGCCTGGGACCAATGCCCAGATGCAATCGGCCTTCCCGGCGAGCAGCTACGGTCCTGCCAACTACGCGGTCCAGCAACCGGCACAAGCTCAGAATGGGGTAGCACAGCCGCAGAATGGCATGGCTCCCTTGCCGCCGCTGGAAGCTCCAGACAATTCTGATTTTCAAGATGCGCAGCGCGTAGCCCAGCGTATTGAGCGGCTATGAGCAAGGCGACTCCGGTGGCTACACCGCTCAACAGAACGCCAATATCGAGCGCCGCAACAAGATCGATCTCGCTGATCTCAAAAAGCTTCAGGCTGGAGAGGGGATGCTGATCTTCAAGGATGCCGTCATTCCCAGTGCGAGCTTCTACATCCCGGACAGCCACAAGAAAAGCAAAACCCTGTCCGCTCGGATCAACAGGTTCCTGCAGATCGATCGGCCTGCCTTTGAACGTCTGCCGCAGTCAGCCAGGCGGGTAGCAGGTACTGATCGAGTGTCGGTCGACTACATCGCCGCGCAGCTTCGTCGGTCTGAGCAGCCCTACTACCCGGCGCTCGACGATCCGATCCTGGAACACGTCGTAAACACGGCTAGGCAGCTCAACACCGTCGACCGATTCGAGGTATCTGCCGAAGAGCGCGGCATCGTGCTCTACCAGGCCGCCCTTCAGGGATTGAGGCAGGCAGAAGCCCAGGGACTCACCGGCTACTACCACAAGCAAAGGGTTGAAGATCACGACGAGATACTCGGTGACGATGATTTCGATATCCCCGAAGACGCTTACGACGAAGGCTGATCTAGATGTCCACTACCAATATCAAACTCGGGAACGACTTTTGGAAGCTCACTAAGGAGAAACAAGAGTTGCCCGTCATGTGGCGGGAAGACCAAGTATCCAACCATCACGTTGGTGTCGCGGGTATGTCCGGTGCAGGCAAGACACACTGGATACGCGAATTCGTTACCAACATGGGGCCAGACGTTGAGATCGATATCTTCGACTATCACGGCGACATCGAAATCGAAAACAGCGAGACAGTCATTTTCAGTGAGGCAACGCGGTACGGTTTCAATCCCCTGGTACTCAATCCCGACAAGCACTATGGAGGGGTCCGCCGTGCGGTCAATGACGTGATCGATGCTATCAACAGCACTTCCCGCAAGCTCGGTGGTAATCAGGAGGGGGTGCTCCGGCATCTGTTGACCGATGCATACGCAGCACGAGGAATCCTTGCTGACGATCCTTCAACCTGGTCCCGACGCGAAGCCTCTGAGCAAGAACTCCGGGAGATCATCGCGGGCAAGCGCTGGGATGAACTACGCGAGATCTATCCGACCTTGACGGACGTGGTCCGGTTAGCCAAGCGAAAGCTGCGGGCCTTGTGGATGGGCGTCGATGATCATGGCAACGGCAAAAGTGCGCTGGCCTGCCTCGATGAATACTGCCGGCTCATGGGCAGCATCAACAAACGGCGTACTGATATTGGGAAAGCCCGAGGTCGTGGCGCCGGTGAGGACTTGGAAGCCTTGGAAAAGCGCCTTGAGGCCGCGAAAGGTAAAGCTGCAGAGGCGCACCAGGTCTACCTGGACAGCATCGAGACGGGGATCGAGTTCGAGGACGCCATCAAGTACCACAGCAAAGACGTGCTGCTGAGCGTCATCACGCGGCTCGAAAACCTCATCGCAACTGGCATCTTCAATCCCAACCCACCCCCCTTTGGCGCGGCCAAGATCCACCGGTACAACCTGAAACCACTGGCCCAGTCGGAGGACGAGCTCAAAATGTTCGTTCGCTTCCGGATGCGGGCCATCGTCCGGGAGATGATGCAGCGAGGTGAGTCCAACGGGAAGTTGCGACGCCTGGTTGTCCTGGACGAGTCCAAGAAATTCAATGACGAAGAAACCAACAACCCTATCAACGTCATCGTCAATGAAATGCGGAAGTTCGGCCTGGCCATCCTTCTAGCCGGTCAGTCTCCAGCACATTTCAGCACTGACTTCATCAAGAACGCCGGCACCCTTCTGCTGCTGAACCTGGCCACTGCCGACTGGGATGAGGCCGCCCGCAAGCTCAAGATCGACGTCAAGGATCTCAAGTACCTGCGCCCGCAGAAGTCCGGCGCCGTTCGTATCGTTGAGAAGGGTCAGGTATCCAATTTCCGACAAATATCCTTTGAGGCTTGCTAATGCTTACCTTCACCTATCGACTCGCCAACGTCTGTTTCTTCATCTCCATTCTTTCGCTGATCGGCTACAGCATCTGGTCCTGGCTAGCTGAGGTCCCCCTTCCATCGGCCTCCATTGAGAAGTGGGTCTATTGGATCTTCGGATTCGGCCTGATACGGGTCCTTTTGGAGATATTCGGACGTGACAAGCTCAAGAAAGCACGTTAGATTATGTCTATACGTACATACGTACGTATAGACATAGGGGCGGCTACCCCTTCCGTGTTTTCTAGGAGCGACCATGCATATCGTGTGCAGCAACATATCCCAGGCACTTTCTGACCTTCGTGACGGCGAGTCTCTATTGGTCCCCTGCAATGGAAAGACCCTTCAGTCCACGCAATCCAGCATTGGATCGATGCTCAAGCGCCGGAAGCTTGATACCAAGCAGTTCTCCCAATCGAAGGCAATGCTTCTGCAGGACGAGCATCACCTGCCCATTCCATTCGTGGTGGTTACCCGGAATGAGGGATCAGCAGTCCTATCAGCCGTGGGTTAACAAGGAAGTTTCATCTCAAATCGTCGATTTCATTCAAGGACACGCACCCTATGCTGATTCATCTGATTCCGAAGTTCCTTACTCCCCAAGCAGCGCCCTTCGCATGTTCGCTGATCGATGTTCGATCACCAGAGTTGGGGCTGCTGCTCCGAGAGGGCAAGGAGTTGAAGGTAGCAAGGCCCTTTCCCAACAAGCGGTACCTGGTGGCCTCTGTGAAAGCAAAGCGGCTGGCTCAGATCGGATTCTTCGTCTCCACCGACAAGCCCGTATCAGATTTCACCGTGATCACGCGGTGGCGACTGGCCGGCGACAGAATTGTCGTTCACCACGTTCAATACGTGGTGCTCGACCAGGAGCACGATATGGTTTCAACCGATATGACCTGCTGGCTAGTCACCGCACCGTCTGGGCATCTCCTCGAGGACAGGAGGCCCGCTATCTCCCGTGGCTGGACTGCTGCAGGTGCCCACCCCCGGATGGAAGCAGAGCCGGGAAGGGTGCAGGGCAACTTCTGCGACCGCACTGATAGCGTGGGAATCCTGGAACGGAGTGAGGTCTTCCAACTTCCCACCCTGCCACGCGAGCCTACACTCAACCCGATCAGTCCCGAGAAGCGAAGGAGGTGGCCCACCCTAGCGGATGCTTTCAGCGCAGAGATAAACGATCAGTCGCCCGACTGGAGTGAGACTGACCATCAGCAAGAGGCACTCAACCCATGAACAACGTGAATTCGACGCTCGGACGGCTCTTGGCCGGTGCCGTTTCCCTGATATTGATTGTCGCCCTGGTATGGTTTCTAGGGGCTCACACTGGCTTGGACCTGCCGTCGCAGCTGTGGCTTTACTCAGGGTTTGTAGTAGGCGCAGCGATTCTGACCTTCGGCGTCTACCAGGATATCGTTCAACCCAATCCTCCCATGCCAATCGCAATCACCTACCTGCTGGCCCCCCTTGCCTTGGCGGCAGTCTGGGGCGGTCTCTGGCCGGCGATGCACTATTGGGCTTTCGATCAATCGGTGCCCCTCTGGATATACACCCAATCCGACAGTGATCCCGCGCACCTTCCTATGGCCTGGTGGGGCACCAATTACACCCGCTTCGGTGGCCTGTTTGTCATTCTGGTCGGCGGCTATTACTGGCTCTACCGTCGCATCGCTTACTGAGCCGGGGAGCAGCTATGAACGACGCTAAAACGCAGGCGAACAGTCCGGAATCGAGCCCTCTCTTCGCGATCTTGGAAAGACGCCTTACAGCTCTCAAGGCGAAGACAGGAACCTCCCACACGGCAATGTCCTGCCTAATCAAGGGCGACATTGATCGGCTCTACAAAGAGGGTTTGATCAATGACCTTGAAAGGCAGGCATATCTGGCCCGTGCCGTCGCAAGCCCGCAGCCAAATCGGGTAGGAGATATCCATGAAGCCTTTTAGCGAATGGGAAGCGGAAGTGACCCAGCGTGTGGCGGACTCCCTGGACACGAGCTACGGCGACGCCGCGGCTGTCGTCGAAGGTCAGTCCTTCGCGCTGAGCCAATCCTGGGGAATGGGGCATGATCCCCTGCAGGCGGCCGCGAAGGTCGTGGAGGCATCGTCGCCGGCGGCAGAAGTCCCGAAAGCCCGTCGTCGGATGCGTTGACCCCTGCCCTGCAGACTACAACCCAACAACAGGCTCTTATTTACCCTTTTTGGTAAAAAAACCTTTTAGGTATTTACCAATAAGGGTAAACTATCCTCAACGAAAACGGTTCTTGAGGAAGCCTGTGCGATGCATACCCAAGCCCAACTCGATGTCTTCGAGCTCACCCAGGTAGCTGTGGAACCTTGCCGCGATCTGGCCAGGTCCGAAGCATCGCACCGGCTTTTTGACGATCCCGAGGCACACGCCGTGGTACGACTTGCGGATAAGGCCCAGCGGCAGACTCGGCTGTCGGGGTGGATGAGCAAAGAAGCCGCCCGAGATCGGATCGAAGCCTGGAAAGAGCAAGTGCGCGCCCAGTCCGCCTTAGGTGGCCATCCAAACAGCGGGAAGGTCGTGCTTTCGCTGTTCGACCACAGCGGTAACTGGGCACGACCCTGGGCGGAAGCTGGATACGAGGTGCTCTGTTTTGACATTCAGGACAATGTGGAAACCGGCGACGTGAATGCCTTCAGCGCCGGCTTCTTTGCCGACTACTTCGGTGACTTCGAGGGCCTTGAGGTCTACGCGATCCTTGCGGCGTGCCCCTGTACCGAGTTCGCGATCAGCGGTGCCAGGCACTTCGCGGCCAAGGATGCTGACGGCCGCACCGCGGCTGCTATCGAGCTGGTGCGACAGACTCTACGCACCATCGAATACTACCGCCCTGCAGTGTGGGCCATCGAAAACCCGGTTGGCCGGATCCAGGAACTGGCCGGCTTGCCTCAGTGGCGTTTGGCGTTCAATCCAAACCACCTGGGCGACCCCTACACGAAGAAAACGCTGATATGGGGACGGTTCAACGCAGATCTGCCGATCGCCCCTGTAGAGCCGGTTGAGGGATCCAAGATGCACCTGCAGTTTGGCGGCAAGAGCCAAACGACGAAGAACGCTCGCAGTATCACACCGGAAGGCTTTGCCTACGGGTTCTTCCTCGCGAATAACGCGCTGGGCAATCCCCATCTCGCGCTATGCGGAAAGTACGATCGCCTAGACCCTCGCCTGCTTCGTGCAGCCCTGGACGCTGGTATCACGGCGCAGGATATCGGTGAGGTAATCGATGATGCCTATACCCTAACCGGATGTCAGGGTAGACTGCCTCACAACGTCAGAATAGAGTCGGTTGTGTTATTTATTGACACTAGCTGAAAAAGGTCATAGATTTCTTCCTGACATTTTCGTCCAGGGAGGCAT
>NZ_JASCON010000100.1:0-17968 GCF_029959585.1 Pseudomonas sp. PS02302 | reverse complement strand
CAATGGTCGAGGGCAGAACCAACGGGCGGCGGTCATGGATGTCGACCATGCCGGCGTCCGAGGCGGCGGTGACGATGACGAAGCCGTCATCGTCCTGGGGTGCCTGGTCAGCCGGGCGGAAGTGGCCGATGGCGGCGAAGAACAGCGGCTCGCCGGATTTCAGCCGGATGAAGTAGGGCTGCTTGAGCTTGGGATCTGCAGGGTCCTTCTTCCACTCGTACCAGCCATCCGCGACCACCAGGGCACGGCCGTTCTTCCAGAGGCCGCGAAACATCCGGCTGCTGGCCGCCGTTTCGACGCGCGCGTTGATCACCGGCGGACGCTTGGCCTGGCGCGCCCAGGCGGGCTGGTAGCCCCAGAGCACCGAGTCCAGGTGCAGGGCATCCTGCTGCTGGTGGAGCAGCTGGACGCGGGTGCCCGGCGCCACGTTGTAGCGACCCAGGGCGCGGGGTTCCAGGCCGCCGCGGACATCCGCAGGCGCGGCGCCCAGGGCGTCCAGATAATCGAGGGCGTAACGGTACTGGGCAAAGCGGCCACACATGGGATGCTCCTGTGCGCGGGAGACGCAGGTTGAAATGCCCCCGCATCCCTACCTAGGACCACGCCTCACGCCCGAAGTACCTGGCGTTCAGGCCTTGGGCGCCGCCGTCTCGCGTCGGGCGAGCCCCCGGTCATGCAGCACCATCCCCACGACCATCGCCGCGACAAAGCCATAGACCTTGGCGATACCCAGCCCCAGGCCTGCCAGCGCGGGCCCGGGGCATAGCCCGGCCAGCCCCCAGCCCAGGCCGAAGAGCAGGGCGCCCAGCAGCAGGCGGCGGTCGACGGGCGCGGTGGGCGGCAGGTGAAAAGCCCTGTCGAGGAGGGGGCGCGCCAGCCGGCGCTGGAGCTGAACCGCGGGCAGCGCCACCAGCAGGGCGCCGCCCAGGACGAACAGCAGGCTAGGGTCCCAGCGTCCGCTGGCGAGGTCGAGAAAACCCAGTACGCGGGCGGGATCGAGCATCCCCGAGAGGGCCAGGCCGCTGCCGAAGAGCAGACCGGCCAGCAGCGCTACGACCAGCCGCCACGATTTCATCGCAGCAGCTCCAGCAGGGTGGCCGTGGCCAGGCCACAGGCCAGGAAGACGGCGGTGGCGGCCAGCGAGCGGCGCGAGCCGCGGGCCACGCCGAGGATGCCATGGCCCGAGGTGCAGCCCGAGCCCAGCCGCGTCCCGAAGCCGACCAGCAGCCCGGCCAGTAGCAGCTGGGGCCAGGTCGCGTCCACG
The DNA here is from genome assembly GCF_029959585.1 of Pseudomonas sp. PS02302. Taxonomy (NCBI): domain Bacteria; kingdom Pseudomonadati; phylum Pseudomonadota; class Gammaproteobacteria; order Pseudomonadales; family Pseudomonadaceae; genus Pseudomonas; species Pseudomonas sp. PS02302. The sequence continues at coordinate 16,704 of NZ_JASCON010000100.1, read as the reverse complement.
GTCAGGGCGGGACGCACGTGCAGGCCGCTCACCAGCAACGGCCCCAGCACCAGGCCCAGCACGAAGACCAGCCCGGTGCCGGCCTGCTGCCCGCCGAGCAGCCGACCAAAGATCCCGCTGATGCCGGCGATCCGCCCATTGACCAGCAACAGCAAGCTGGCGGCCAGGCCTAGCAGCAGACCGCCACCCAGGGCGGGCATATAGGCGGCGAGGATCATCGCGTCTGGCTCTCGGGCTGGCAGAAGATCTGGTAGAGCGCCTGCAACAGCTGGGCGGCCTTGTCTTCGGTGAGCCGGTAGAAGATCTGCTTGGCCTCGCGGCGGGTGGCGACCAGACCAGCCTCGCGCAACACGCCGAGTTGCTGGGAAAGGGTGGGCTGGTGGATGTCCAGGCGGGCCTCCAGTTCGCCGACTGCGTATTCACCTTCGGCGAGGGCGCAGGCCAGCAGCAGCCGGACCGGATGCGCCAGGGTCTTGAGCAGGGCGGCCACTTCCTGGGCCCGCGCCTGCATGTCTTGAGGGGAGAGGGTGCCGCCAGGGAGGGGCCGGGTGGGAGGAGTCATCGTAAACACGCCTGGATCAAGTCAATATACATTTTTATATAACATATAGTGTTCGTTGGCAAGCGTGCGCTGTCGAGCGCACCCAGCGCCAGGGTGATACCCGTCAGCCGATCAGCGCCCTGGCGAAGTCCCGATAGCCGTGCAGCGGTCGCCCCAGCAACCGGACCAGCCGTTCGCGGTCGCCGGGCTCGGGCAGCATGCCGTCGCTGACATAGCGCTCGGCCATGAGCCTCATCTCGTAGGCCATCCAGGCCGGCATGAAGGTCGCCATGTTCTGCTCGAAGCCGCGCGGATCGTCACCGGCGTAGTGGACGGGGCGGCCCAGCAGTTCGCTCCAGATCGCCGCGGCGCCTGCGCCGGTGAGGCTGTCCGGGCCGACCAGGTTGATCGTTTCGCTGGGCAGCTTGTCGATCGCCTGATCGCGGCGGATGAGTTCGAGCGCTGCGACCTCGGCGATATCCCGGGCGTCGACCATGGCCACGCCCTTGCCGCCGAGGGGCATGGGATAGATCCCATGCTGCAGGATGATGTCCCTGATCATGACCTCGTTGTCGATGAAGTAGGTGGGCCGCAAGACGGTGGCACTGAACCCCATGGCGTCCAGCATCCGCTCGCCGCCGAATTTCACCGCGAAGTGCGGTACGTTGACCGCGCTGTCGGCGCCGAAGACCGAGAGGTAGACGACCCGCTCGACGCCGCTTTCCCGGGCGATGTTGAGGGTGATGAGCGCCTGGGTGAATTCGTCGCCGGTCACGGCGTTGAGCAGGAAAAGGGTGGAGACGCCAGCGAAGGCGCGGCGCAGGGCAGCGAGATCCAGAAGGTCGCCCTGCATGACTTCGACGGTGGCGGGAAAATCGGCGCTGGCCGGAGTGCGGGTCAGCACCCGCACCTTGGCATCGCGCTGCACGAGCTGTTGCACGAGGTGGCGGCCTACGCGGCCGGTGGCGCCAGTGACGAGGATGGTCATGTCGGTAACTCCAGGTGGGTGAGGGGTAGAGCCACCTTAAGTCGTCCCACCTTGGGCCAATAGCCGCTAGGATAGGGACATAGCGTTCCACAATCGAGACAGTGCCTTGGACTTCAGTCTGCTCCTCGACTTCCAGCTCATCGCCACCCACGGCGGCATCGGGAAGGCCAGTCGCGCCAGTGGTCGACCCAAGGCCAGCCTGTCGCGGCGACTGGCCGAACTGGAAGTCGCCCTGGGCGTCAGGCTGATCGAACGGGGTGGACGCAGCCTCGTCCTGACGTCCGCCGGGGCCGACCTGGCGGCCCGGACCCTGGGGCCGCTGCGCGAATTGCAGGAGGCGCTGGCGGCGGTGCAGGAGGGGGTGGCGGTGCCACGTGGGCGGTTGCGCATCGCGGCGCCGCTGCTGTTTTCCCAGGTGGCGCTGGGCCGGCTGAGTGCGGATTTTCGCCGGCAGTACCCGGAGATCCTGATCGAGGCGGTGGCCGAGGATCGCCTGGTCGATCTGGTGGAGGAACACTTCGACCTGGCCATTCGTATCAACCCCGCGCCCGACAGCACCCTGGTGGGTCGCTGCTTCGCCCGGGACTGTCGGGTGCTGGTCGCCGCCCCGGGCCTCGAAGGCCCTCTGACGGCTGGTGCCGAGCCTGCGCCTCTGCCTGCGGTGGTCATGCCCGGCCAGCGCGAGGGCGAGGTCTGGACGCTGACGGAGGACGGCAAGCGCTTCCTGCCCCAGCCGGTGTTGCAGCTGACCTCACTGCTGACCATCCGCGACGCGGTACTGGCCGGTGCAGGTGCGGCGCTGTTGCCGCTCTCGCTGGTGCAACGGCAGCTGGACGAAGGCGCGCTAAGGCGCTGGGGCACCCTGGCCGGTGAGACCGAACTCTGGGTGCTGCACACTTCGCGACGACTGCAGAGCCCCAAGTTGAAGGCCTTCGTCGACTTCCTCTGCGCACGCTATCCAGACGGCATCTTTCTGCTGGACTAACGACTGACGAGGCCTGCCCCGTGGTCCACGGAACGACGGCCTGCATATCGCCCGCGCCCCTTTGTCCGGATAATGGCGGCCAATCTGCCGCCAAACCGGAATGCTGTGCATGGAAATCAAGGTCAATTTTCTCGACAACCTGAGGCTCGAAGCCAAGTTCGACGACTTCTCGGTGATCGCCGATCAGCCCATCCGCTACAAGGGTGACGGCTCGGCCCCGGGGCCCTTCGACTATTTCCTGGCGTCCTCGGCACTCTGCGCGGCCTATTTCGTCAAGCTCTACTGCCAGACCCGCGACATCCCCACCGACAACATCCGCCTGGCGCAGAGCAACATCGTCGACCCGGAGAATCGCTACAAGCAGACCTTCAAGATTCAGGTCGAGCTGCCCGCGGATCTCTCCGACAAGGATCGCCAGGGCATCCTCAGGTCCATCGATCGCTGCACGGTGAAGAAGGCGGTGCAGGCCGGTCCCGACTTCATCATCGAGGCGGTGGAGAGTCTGGACGCCGATGCCCAGGCCCTGCTGCTGCCCAGCGATACCGGTAGCCAAACCTACATCCCCGGCAAGGACCGGCCGCTGGAAGAGACCATCGCCAAGCTTTCCGGCATCCTCGCTGACCTGGGCATGAAGGTGGAGATCGCTTCCTGGCGCAACATCGTGCCCAACGTCTGGTCGCTGCACCTGCGCGATGTGCAGTCGGCGCTGTGCTTCACCAATGGCAAGGGCGCGACCAAGGAAGCGGCCCTGGCCTCGGCGCTGGGCGAATTCATCGAACGCCTCAACTGCAACTTCTTCTACAACGACCAGTACTGGGGCGAGGCCATCGGCAACGCGGCCTTCGTCCACCACCCCGACGAGCGCTGGTTCCAGCCCGGGCCCAAGGATGCGCTGCCCCGGGAGATCCTCGACCGCCATTGCCGCAAGCTCTACGACCCGGAAGGCGAACTGCGCGCCTCGCACCTGCACGACACCAACTCCGGCAACGTGGCGCGCGGCATCTGCGCGCTGCCCTTCGTGCGCCAGTCCGATGGCGAGGTGGTGTACTTCCCCTCGAACCTGATCGAGAACCTCTACCTCAGCAACGGCATGAGCGCCGGCAACACCCTCGCCGAAGCCCAGGTGCAATGCCTGTCGGAAATCTTCGAACGGGCGGTGAAGCGCGAGATCCTCGAAGGCGAACTGGCGCTGCCCGACGTGCCCGAGGCGGTGCTGGCCCGCTATCCCGCCATCGTCGAGGGTATTCGCGGCCTGGAAGCCCAGGGCTTTCCGGTGCTGGTCAAGGATGCCTCCCTGGGTGGCGAATTCCCGGTGATGTGCGTGACCCTGATGAATCCGCGCACCGGCGGGGTGTTCGCCTCCTTTGGCGCCCATCCGCGCCTGGAGATCGCCCTGGAGCGCAGCCTCACCGAGCTGTTGCAGGGCCGCAGCTTCGAGGGCCTCAACGATCTGCCGCAGCCGACCTTCGAGAGCCAGGCGCTGATGGAGCCGAACAACTTCGTCGAGCACTTCATCGACTCCAGCGGCCTGGTCTCCTGGCGCTTCTTCAGCGCCAGGGCCGACCATGACTTCGTCGACTGGGACTTTTCCAGCGAGGGCGAAGATGCCACCGCCCAGGAGGCCGCCACCCTGTTCGGCATCCTCGCCGAACGGGATCTGGAAGCCTACATGGCGGTGTACGAGGAACTGGGCGCACCGGCCTGCCGCATCCTGGTGCCGGGCTATTCGGAGATCTATCCGGTCGAGGACCTGATCTGGGACAACACCAACAAGGCGCTGGCGGTGCGCGAGGACATCCTCACCCTGCACCAGCTGGACGATGCGGCCCTGGAGTCCCTGCTCGAACGCCTGGACGATACCCAGGTGGACGACTACACCCGCATCGCCACCCTGATCGGCGTGGAATTCGACGAGAACACCGTCTGGGGCCAGCTGACCGTGCTGGAGCTCAAGCTGCTCATCCACCTGGCGCTGCAGCAATTCGAAGAGGCCAAGGAAGAGGTCGAGACCTTCCTGCAGTTCAACGACAACACCCTGGAGCGCGGTCTGTTCTACCAGGCGCTCAATGCGGTGCTGGAAGTCGACATGGACGACGAACTGGAACTGGCCGACTTCGAGGTCAACTTCCGCCGGATGTTCGGCGAGGAGCGCCTGGACGCCGCCCTGGGTTCGGTCTCGGGCGAGGTACGCTTCCCTGGCCTGACGCCCACCAGCCTCAGGCTGGAAGGCCTCGACAAGCACCTGCGGCTGATCGACAGCTATCGAAAGCTGCACGCCGCCCGTGCCAGGGCGGTCGGTATCGCGCTCTGAGGGAGCGCCCCGCCCGGAGCCGGGCGGGGCCGTTCCGGCGGTCAGCAGACCGCGATATGGGAATCCGCGCGCGGCTCCGTGCCGCCGCAGAGCACGCCGGTCTGCGGATCGCGGACGATGATCTGGCCGCGACCGAAGTCGGTGGAGTCGTGGGCGATCTCGATCTGGTGACCGCGCCGCGCCAGACCACTGGCCAGGGCGCGGGAAGCCGCCTGTTCGATGCCGACCTTCATCTCCCCCAGCCACTGCCAGCGCGGGGCGTCCAGCGCCGCCTGGGGATTCAGGCCGAAGTCCACCAGATTCATCACCATCTGCACATGGCCTTGGGGCTGCATGTAGCCACCCATGACGCCAAAGGGGCCGATGGGCACGTCACCCTTGCTCAGGAAGCCCGGGATGATGGTGTGGAAGGTCTGCTTGCCCGGCGCCAGGGCGTTGGAGTGGCTGGCATCCAGGCTGAATTCCGAACCGCGATTCTGCAGGCCGATGCCGCTGTCGGGCAGCACCACGCCGGAGCCGAAGCCGTGGTAGGCGCTCTGGATGAAGGACACCATGTTGCCCTCGCCATCGGCGGTGGCGATGTAGACGGTGCCGCTGGCCTGGGGATCGCCATGCAGCGGCGGCTGGGCCTGGTCGGTGATCTCGGCGCGGCGGCGCTCGGCATAGGCATCGTCCAGCAGGACGCTGGCGGCGACCCTCATGTGCTCGGGATCGGTGATGTAGTGCAGGCCGTCGGCATAGGCCTTCTTCATGGCCTCCAGCTGGCGGTGCCAGGTGAGCTGGCTGTCGCGCTGGTCGAAGTCGTAACCCTTGAGGATGTTCAGGGTCATGAGGGCGATCAGGCCCTGGCCACTTGGCGGAATCTCCCACACCTGGTAGCCGCGGTAGTCGACCTTGATCGGCTCCACCCAGCGCGGCTGGTAGCCGGCCAGGTCCGCTGCGCTCAGCTGCCCGCCGCTGGCCGCGGCATGCTCGGCCAGCCGTTGGGCGATGGCGCCCCGGTAGAAGCTCTCGCAGCGGGTCTGTGCCAGTTCCTCCAGGGTGCGGGCCTGGGCGGGGTTGCGAAACAGCTGGCCGGCGACCGGTGCCTGGCCGTCGATGAGGAAGGTGTCGAACCAGGCCGCCAGCTCGGGGGACTGGTCCCGGCTGGCCTGGTACTCGGCCTGGGCGATGCGCCACTGGTGGGCAACCACCGGCGACACCGGAAAGCCGTCGCGGGCCAGGGCGATGGCGGGTTCGAACAGGGTGGCGAAGGGCAGCTTGCCGAAGCGGCGCGACAACTCGGCCCAGGCCGCCGGGCAGCCCGGCACCGTGACCGGCAGCCAGCCGTGCACGGGCATGCGCTCGTGGCCGGCCGCCTTGACCGTGGCGATGTCGAGACTGGCCGGGGCATGGCCGCTGGCGTCCAGGCCATGCAGCTGGTCCTTGACCCAGACCAGGGCGAAGGCGTCGCCGCCGATGGCATTGCCGGTAGGTTCCACCACGGTCAGGGCCGCGGCGGTGGCGATGGCCGCGTCGATGGCGTTGCCACCCTGGCGCAGCATGGTGATGCCGGCTTCGGCGGCCAGCGGCTGGGAGGTGGCGACCATGCCATTGCGCGCGAAAACGCTCTGGCGTTGCGAGGCGTAGGGGTAGTCGTGGGCAGAGAAATTCAGCATGGCAGGCTCTTCGAGGTCATTGTCCGGTCTTGATGCGGGTCCACTCGCGGGTCATCAGCCGCTGGATCTGCGGCGGCAGATCGGCGGAGACGTAGAGGCGCTCGGCGATGGCCGCGCTGGGGTAGATGCCCGGGTTGTCGCGCACCTTGGCATCGAGCAGGGCGGTGGCGTCGCGGTTGGGATTGGCGTAGCCGACATAGTCGCTGACCGGGGCGATCACCTCGGGGCGCAGCAGGTAGTCGATCAGCGCCAGGGCGCCCTGGGGATTCTTGGCGTCCTTGGGGATGGCGAGCATGTCGAACCAGAGATTGGCGCCTTCCCTGGGGATCACGTAGCGCACGTCACTCGCCTTGCCGGCTTCCCTGGCGCGGCTCTGGGCCTGCAGGACATCGCCCGAATAGCCCATGGCCACGCAGACGTCGCCATTGGCCAGGTCGGTGATGTACTTGCTGGAGCTGAAATAGGTCACCGACGGCTTGAGCTGCTGCAGCAACGCGGAGGCCTTGCGGTAGTCCTCGGGATTCCGGCTGTTGGGGTCCAGGCCCAGGTAGTGCAGGGTCTGGGCGAAGACCTTTTGCGGCGCATCGAGCAGGGCCACGCCGCAGCCCTTGAGCCTGGCCAGGTTCTCCGGCTTGAACAGCAGGTCCCAGGAGTCCACCGGGGCGCCATCGCCCAGGGCGGCGCGGACCTTGGCGGCGTTGTAGCCGATGCCCACGGTGCCCCAGAGGTAGGGCACGGCGTAGCGATTGCCGGGATCGGCCGCTTCCAGGCGCTGCATGAGCCGTGGATCCAGGTGCTGCCAGTTGGACAGCCGGTTGCGATCCACCGGCTGGTAGGCGCCCGCCTTGATCTGCTTGGTGAGGAACTGGTTGGACGGCACCACCAGGTCATAGCCGGAATGGCCGGACAGCAGCTTGGCTTCGAGCATCTCGTTGGTGTCGAAGACGTCGTAGCGCACCTGGACGCCGCTGGCCTGGGTGAACTGCTTGAGGGTGTCCGGACCTATGTAGTCCGACCAGTTGTAGAAACGCACCTCGGACTCGGCGGCCTGGGTCAGGGGCGTCAGGCAGAGGGCGAGGGCGGCCAGCAGGGGACGAACGGCCATGGAAGTCTCCGGTCTAGAGCACGCGGCTGAGGAATTCGCGGGTGCGCGGATGGGTGGGATTGCCGAACACCTGGGCCGGCGGGCCTTCCTCGATCAGCTCGCCCTGGTGCAGCACCACCACGCGATCGGCCACCTCGCGGGCGAAGCCCATCTCGTGGGTCACCACCACCATGGTCATGCCGTCTTCGGCCAGCTCCTTCATCACCTGCAGCACCTCGCCCACGGTTTCCGGGTCAAGGGCGCTGGTGGGTTCGTCGAACAGCATGGCCTGGGGTTTCATCGCCAGGGCGCGGGCGATGGCCACGCGCTGCTGCTGGCCGCCGGAGAGTTGCGCCGGATAGTGCTCGGCCTTGTCGGACAGCCGCACCCGGGCGAGCAGGGCGCGGGCCTGTTCCACGGCGGCGGCGCGCGCCACGCCCAGCACCTGGATCGGCGCCTCGATGATGTTTTCCAGCACCGTCATGTGCGGGAAGAGGTTGAACCTCTGGAACACCATGCCGATGTCGCGGCGGCGGCGGGCGATATTGCGCTCGGAGTCCCTGACTCTCGAGCCATCGGCACGCTCGCGAAAGCCCATCAGCTCGCCATTGACGCGAATGGTGCCGCCCTGGATGTCTTCCAGGTGGTTGAGGCAGCGGATGAAGGTGGTCTTGCCGGAACCGGAGGCGCCGATCAGCACCACCACCTCGCCACGGCGCACCTCCAGGGTCACGCCCTTGAGGATCTCCAGCTCGCCGAAGGCCTTGTGCACCTCCAGCGCCTGGATCACGAATTCTTGCGTGGTCGTCATGGCTAGCGTCCCCGTAGCTTGAAGCCCTGCAGGCTGAACAGCCGGCCGGTGGCGGTGGGCCGGTGACCGTCGGCCTTGCCGAAGCGCCGCTCCAGCCAGGCCTGGAAGAAGCCCCAGAGGGTGGTCAGGACCAGGAAGTAGATGGCCACCACCAGGTACAGCTCGAAGACGCGGAAGGTCGCCGAGGTGATCATCTGGGTGCTGAGCAGCAGCTCCTGCACCCCGATGACGCTGACCAGGGTGGTGTTCTTGAGCATCACGTTGAACTCGTTGCCGAGCGGCGGAATGATCACCCGCAGCGCCTGGGGCAGCACGATGCGGCGCATCAGCTTGGCCGGCGTCATGCCCAGGGAGCGCGCCGCCTCGTACTGGCCGCGATCCACCGCACCGATGCCGGCGCGGATGATCTCGGCCATGTAGGCACCTTCGTTGAGGCCCAGGGCGATGATGGCCGCCTGGATGTTGCCCGGGATCACCAGGAAGCCCAGGTCCAGGTCCTCGAAGCGAAAGATGCCGCCGGCCGCCAGGGCCGTGTAGAGGAAGACGATCTGCACCAGCAGCGGCGTGCCGCGCATCAGCCAGACATAGCAGCGCACCGGGTATTGCAGCGCCCGGTAGCGCGACAGCCGTGCCAGCGCCGCCAAGAGGCCGAGCGCGCAGCCCAGCAGCATGGCACCGATGGCGATGACGCAGGTCAGCCCGAGGCCGTAGAGGTAGACGTCGCTCGGGTGCAGCAGGTACTGCCAGAACACATCCCAGCTGAAGTTCATCGTGGCCTTCCCTTAATCGAGCTTGTCGCCTTCCAGGTGCCACTTGGCCATGAGGGTGGCGTAGCTGCCATCGGCCTTCATGTCGGCGAGGATCTGGGTGAGGGCGCTGCTGAGCTGGCTGTCGTCCTTGCGTACGCCGATCCCGGTGAGGATGCGGGCGAAGGCCGGCACGCCGGTCTCGAACTGGCCGGGCGCGACGCCCTGGTAGTAGGCGGCGGTTTCCACGGTGGTGCCGTAGGCGTCGGTCTGGCCCAGGCGCAGGGCCTGGAAGGCGTCGGTGTCGCTGTTGTAGGCCACCAGCTTCATGGGCGCCTTGCCAGCCTTCTTCAGCTCCTCGTTGTGGGCGTCGAGCAGGGTGCGGATGGTGGAGCCATTGAGCACCGCCACCTTCTTGCCGGCGAGGTCGTCCAGGGTGTGGATGCCGGCCTTGTTACCGGCCGGCACCACCACCGCCTGACTGGAGTACATGTAGTTGACGATGTCGATCACCTGGCGCCGCTCGGGCTTGTCGAACAGCTGGTCGATCAGCAGATCGCACTGGCCGGCCAGCAGCGCCGGGATCAGGCCGGAGAAGGGCACCACGCGCCAGTCGACCTTCTTGTCGCCGAGCCGCTTGGCGATCTCGGCGCCGAGGTCGACGGTGAGGCCCTTGGGCTTCTGGGCTTCATCGAAGAAGCCGATCGGCGGGGTATCGAGAGCGCCGCAATAGGTGATCTTGGAGGCCTTGGCCAGGCGCTCGGGGATCTGCGGGGCGGCCTGGGTGAAGCCGGCGACGAGGGTCAGGGCGAGCAGACTGCAGGAAAGCCGGTGGCGGGTCATGGTCTTCTCCGGAAGGACGGGGATGGGCAGGGCGGATGGCTCAGCGCGGGGGCGTACTTCGGGTCTGGTCGCCCGATCGTTCGATGAAGGTCAGCAGGTCGGGCACCGTGCCCTCGATGTGCTCGCGCAACACCCGCTCGGCCTCGGCGGCGTCGCCGGCGCGCAGGGCGGCGAGGATGGGCGCGTGCTCGTCGCGGGCCGACTGGGGGCGATCGACGTGCAGCCAGAGCTGCATGTGCGGCTCGATCAGGGCATAGAGGCCATTGATCTGGCGCAGCAGCCGCGGGCGACCGGCCAGGCTGCACAGGTATTCGTGGAAGGCGCGGTGCTGGGCGACCCAGGCGCCGGGTTCCTGCTCGTCGTCCAGGTCTTCCAGCAGGCGTTCCAGGCGCGTCATCTCGCGGGGGCCGACATGGGGCGTGGCCAGGCGGATGGCCAGGCCTTCGAGGGCGCTGCGCATCTCGAACACCTCGCGCATGTCCTCCAGGTCCAGGCCGCTGACCACCGCGCCGCGATGCGGCCGGAGGATCACCAGGCCTTCGGCGGCGAGGCGCTGGAAGGCGCTGCGCACCGGCATGCGACTCATGCCCAGGGTGGTGGCGATGTCCTCGGCGATCAGCCGCTCGCCATTGCGATAGTGCCCGGCGCAGATGGCCTGCAGCAGATGGCGATAGGCCTCTTCTTCGGCGCTCAGGGCGGTGGAGCGGGACAGGGCGGAGAGCGGCATGGACTGGCTTCCTGGATTTTTGTATCCAATCTGCCAAGGCAAGGCTCATGCCAGGGAGCCCAGTGCTCGCCAGCGCTGGGCCGCAGGTCTGCGCGGTCAGGCGCCGGCGTTACCTTTTGCACCACCCTGGGTCGCAGCAGCGGCCGCTCTGCTACCTCAGGACCCGAAACGGGGCGGTGTCAGTCCAGCAACTGGCCATCGGCGGCGAAGAAGGGGTAGGGCCCCGGGTAATTGCCCAGCGGCAGATGGTGGGTCACCAGGGCCTCGTCCGCCCAGCGATGCAGCAGCAGGCCCGGCGGCTCCAGGCGAAAGCGCGACGGCGCCGCCTCGCGCAGGTCCAGGTCGACCTGGTGCGACACGCCGGGACAGACGCAGGCCAGGGTGCCGCCGAAGCGGCGCTGGATCAGCCGGTGCAGATGACCGCAAAGCAGCCGCTCCACCTGGGGATGGCGGCGGATCACGGCTTCGAGTTCCGCGCCGCCGTCCAGGCCGATGCGATCCATATGGCCGATGCCGACCGGGAACGGCGGATGGTGCAGGAGCACCAGGGTCGGCTGGTCGGATGCCTGGCTGAGCTGGGCGTCGAGCCAGGCCAGTTGCGCGGCGTCGAGACGCCCCCCGTGCTCGCCGGGGATATGGGTATCCAGACCGATCAGCCGCAGCGGGCCGCAGTCCTGCTGCCAGTCCAGGGTGCCCTGGGCCGGCAGATAGGGGTGATCGGCGAAGGCCGTGCGCAGGGCGGCGCGGTCGTCGTGATTGCCGGGGATGACGAAGAAGGGCATGGTCAGTTCGGCCAAGACCTCGCGCAGGGTGGCGTATTCCTCGGGGGTGCCGAAGTCCACCAGGTCGCCGGTGATGACCAGCGCATCCGGGCGCGGTTGCAGGGCGTTGAGGCGGTCCACCGCCAGGCGCAGGGCGCCGAGGGTATCGACCACCCCGTAGGACAGCCGGCCGCCGGCCTTGATGTGCAGGTCGCTGAGCTGGGCCAGCAGGAAGGGCGCGGACATGGGGATCTCCTAGGAAGCCAGGGTGAAGAGCGCGTCTGGGCGCACGCTCAGGTGCAGCAGGTCGCCCGGTTGCGCCTGCAGGGGCTGGGCGGTGTCCACCAGCAGCGGCTGGCCGGCGCCCACTTCCACCAGCAGCCGCGAATGGGCGCCCTGGAAGAATTGCCCGATCAGGATGCCGGTGAGGTGCGCGGGCGTCGTGCTCGGCTCCAGGTGTTCCGGGCGACAGAACAGGGTGCTGGCAGCGCCGGTCCAGGGCAGCCGCCCGCCGGCGACCGCCACCTCGGCGCCGCTCTGGCCGCGCACCTCGAAGCGGTTGAGCTGGCCGACGAAACCGGCGACGAAGCGACTGGCCGGGCGCTGGTAGATCTGCGTCGGGGTGCCGATCTGGGCGATGCGGCCTTCGCCCATCACCACGATGCGATCGCCCAGGGCCAGGGCTTCCTGCTGGTCATGGGTGACATAGACCGCGGTGGTGCCGAGTTCGCGCAGCAGGGCGCCGATGTCGGCCCGCAACTGCTCGCGCAGCTGGGCGTCCAGCGCCGCCAGGGGTTCGTCGAACAGGAGCACCCGGGGGCGCGGTGCCAGCGCCCGGGCCAGGGCGACGCGCTGGCGCTGGCCACCGGACAGCTGCTGGATGCGCCGCTCGGCCAGGGCTTCAAGTTGCATCATGGCCAGCAATTCGGCGACCCGGGCAGCGCGCTCGGCGCGCGGCAGGCCGCGGATCCTCAGGCCGTAGGCGATGTTGCCGGCCACGTCCAGGTTGGGAAACAGGGCGTAGTTCTGGAACACCATGCCGACGTCGCGCCGCTCGATGGGCAGGCCGGTGACGTCACGCTCGTCGAACAGCACCTGGCCGCCGGCATCGGGCTGCTCCAGGCCGGCGATCAGCCGCAGGGTGGTGGTCTTGCCACAGCCGGAGGGCCCGAGGAACACCAGGGTCTCGCCCGGGTGGATGTCGAGGTCCAGGGGCTGTAGCACCTGGCGGCCCCCGGCAAAGGTCTTGGCGCAGTGGCGCAGGCGGACGGCGGTACCTTGGGTCATCGCAGGGCTCCACGGGAGAGACGGGCGCTGAGGACCTGGAGGGCGACCAGCAGCGGCACGATCAGCAAGAGGAAGATCAGGGTGTAGGCGGAGCCCACCTCCAGCCGCGCCGAGGCGTAGCTGTCGGCCAGGCCCACCGGCAGGGTCTTGGTCAGGGGCGTGTGCAGCATCCAGGTGAGGTTGAATTCCCCCAGCGAGAGGGTGATCACCATGAGGCTGCCGGCGAGGATGCCAGCGCGGGCATTGGGCACCACCACACCGAAGAAGCGCTGCCAGGGACCGGCGCCGAGGCTGGCCGCGGCTTCCTCCAGCTGCGGCAGCTGGCTGCGCCTGAGCACCGCCATCACCGGGCGGATCAGGAAGGGCAGGGTGAACAGCAGGTGACCCACCAGGATGATCGCCGGGCTGCGGCGAAAGCCGCCAAGGTGGCCGTAGGTCAGCAGCAGCGCCAGGGCCGAGGCGAAACCGGGCATGGCCACCGGCAATACCAGCAATTCCTCGAAGGCGCGGGCGAAGCGGTTGTCCAGCCGGACCAGGGCATAGGCCGCCGGGACGCCGAGCACGACCGCGAGGACCGCCGTGCCCAGCGCCAGTTGCAGCGACAGCCAGACGGTGGGCGCATAGGCCTGCCAGACCTGCAGCACCCAGTCGAGGGTGAGGCCGCTGGCGAGACCCTGGAAGTAGTTGCGGGTGAGGCCGGCCAGCACCGAGAGGAGCACCGGCACCAATAGGAAGGCGGCCACCAGCAGGGTGAACAGCAGTTGCAGCCAGAAGCGCAGGGGGCGATTCATCGCAGGTCTCCCTGGACACCGCCGAGGCGCCGGGCCAGCAGCAGGACCAGCCAGGTGACGAGGCCGAGCACCACCGAGAGCGCCGCGGCGACGCCGAAGTTGGCGAAGTTGGTGAAGGTGTCGTAGATGGCGATGGGCGTCACCGCCAGGCGCGTGCCGAGGGTGAAGGCGGTGCCGAAGGCGCCCATGGCGGTGGCGAAGCACAGCGCGCCGCTGGACAGCAGGGCCGGGGTCAGGCCGGGGATCAGCACGTCGCGCACCACGGCGAAGAGCCCGGCGCCCAGGGAGCGGGCGGCTTCTTCCAGGCTGGTGTCGAGGGTCTCGCAGGCCGCCATCACCGTGAGGATCACCCGCGGGATGGAGAAATAGAGATAGCCGAGAAACAGTCCGAACAGCGAATAGGCGAACACCCAGGGCTCACCGAACAGGCCGCGCCCAAGGCTGGCGAACAGACCCTGGCGGCCGCCCAGCAGGATGATCAGGAAGCCCACCACCACGCCGGGAAAGGCCAGCGGAAAGGTCAGCAGCGCCACCAGCAGGCTGCGCCCAGGGAAGGCATGGCGCGCCAGGAAGCAGCCGGCGATGCCGGCCACCAGCAGGGTGGCCAGGGTGGTGACGGCGGCCAGGGCCACCGTCTGGGCGAGTCCGGACAGATAGCCGGCGCTGGTCAGCACCTGCCAGTAGCCGGAGCTGCCGGCGGCGTCCGGGCGGGCGCCGAGCACCAGCAGGTGGGTCAGTGGCAACAGCCAGAAGGCCAGCAGGAAGGCGCTCGCCGGTGCCAGGGCGACCAGCACCGGCCAGGGCAGCCGGCGCGGCACCCGGCGGCGCCCGAAGGAAACGGCGAGGCCCTGCATCTCAGCGCACCTCGGCCTGGTAACGCTTGGCGAAGGCTTCCTGGACCGCGGCCATGTGACCGTAGTCGACGGTGCCGGCGCGGGCATAGTCGGCGGCGGGCAGGAAGCGCGCCTTCACCTCGGCCGGCAGCGGCACGTCCCGCACCGGCCGCAGGTAGGCCTGGGCCCAGAGCGCCTGGCCCTGGTCCGACAGCACATAGTCCAGCACCTTCTCGCCATTGGCGCGGTGCGGCGCGCCCTTCACCAGGCTCATGGTGTAAGGCACGGTCAGGCTGCCTTCCTGGGGAATGACAAAGGCCACCGGGGCGTTGTCCTTGTAGCGGGCGCGGTAGGCGTTGAAGTCGTAGTCCACCAGGATCGGGATCTCGCCGGAGAGCAGACGGGCATAGGCGGTCTGCTTGGGCACGATGGGATCGTTGGCCGCCAGCTTCTTGAAGAAGGCCATGGCCGGACCGAAGTCGTCGAGGTTGCCACCCAGGGCCTGGTTGAGCGCCACGGCGGTGACGTAGCCGACAAAGGCGCTGGACGGATCCAGGTAGCCCACCAGGCCGCGGTACTCGGGCTTGAGCAGATCGGCCCAGCGCTGCGGCACCGGCTTGCCGCCCAGGGCCTGGGTATTGACCATGAAGCCGAGGGTGCCGGAATGGATGGCGGTCCATTCCCCCTGGGGGTCCTTGAGGCCAGCGGGTACCTGATCCCAGTGCTTGGGCTGGTAGGGCTGCAGCACGCCGGCCTTGTCCGCCTGGATGCCGAAGGTCACCCCGTAGTAGACGACGTCGGCCACCGGGGCTTCGCGCTCGGCCACCAGCTGGGCCAGCGACTGCCCGGAATTCTTGTTGTCCTGGGGGACCTCGATACCGGTGTCGGCGGCGATGGCCTTGAGCTGGGCACCCCAGTCGGCCCATTCCAGCGGGCAGTTGTAGCAGATGGCGGTTTCGGCGGCCTGGGCGCTGGCCAGGCCACAGGCCAGGGCGACGCCGGCCAGCAGACGACGCATGGGGAAGGGTGATTTCATCGGTAGGGCTCCTTCAAGGGGCCGGCACTGGTGCCGGGACGGACGAGGCAGGGCAGACACTGCTGGTGGGTGGCACTGCCGGCGATCAGCGCCAGCAATTCGGTGACGAGCACGGCGCCCAGGCTCTGCAAGGGCTGCATGACGCTGCACAGGCTGGGTTCGAGGCGGGCGCCCATGGCGATGCCATCGAAGCCCACCACCGAGAGGTCGGCAGGCACGGGCACCCCGTGGCGCTGGAGTTCGGCGATGACGCTGATAGCCAGCAGGTCGTTGGTGCAGAGCAGGGCGGTCGGGGCGTGACGCTCCAGCAGCGGCGCCAGCTCCGCCCAGTCGGCGTCGGTGTGGCTGGCCAGCTCCAGCCGCGGCAGCGTCGGCAGGCCGGCGGCGGCCATCGCCTGGCAATAGCCGGCGAAGCGACGCTCGCTGCGATCCGACTGCTGGGCCGGCCCCGAGACCAGGGCGATGCGGCGGTGCCCCAGGCCGAGCAGGTGCTCGGTGGCCATGGCCATGCCCTGGCGGTTGTCCACCGCCACCGCCGCATAGGGACGCTGGGGTTCGTGATAGGCCAGGATGAAGGGCGTCCGCTCCTGGCTCAGCTCGGCCAGTACCGCGCTGCGGTCGGCGTCGGCCACCGTCAGTACCAGGCCGGCGACGCGCTGGCGCAGCAGTTCCTCCACCACCGCCGCCTCGCGCTCGGGCTGGTAGTCGGTGGTGGCGATCACCAGCGAATAGCCCTGGCTGCGCGCGGTGCGCTCCATGGCGTGCAATTGCTCGGCGAACACCGGGTTGAGCAGGCTGGGCACCACCACGCCGATCAGCCGGGTGCTCTGTTGACGCAGCTGGCGGCCCAGCAGATTGGGACGGAAATTGAGACTGCGCGCGGCGTCCAGCACCCGCTGGCGGGTGCTCTCGCGCACCTGCTCGGGCGTGGCGAAGGCCCGCGCCGCCGTGGCCCGGGAGACTCCCGCCTGTTGCGCTACCTGTTTCAGATCGGTCATGCCGGCCTCGTTTGAGATCGATCTCATCGGGGGAGACAATGCCGGCGGCAGATGTCGGGAGGATGACAGCGAGATGAAGCTTCTGCTCTGGCGCCGGGCCCGGGCGCGGGTGGCAGCAGGAGAGGGGCGGACCTGGGCGGGATATACCTTGGTATAGCCAGACGTCCGACGTTTCAATGGCTTGGACGGGGTGGCGCGCCTAGATTAGCCCGGTGTCCGGACCCTGCGCGGCAGGGCCGGACACGCTCCCAAGGCCCCCTGCAAAGAGGTACGCCATGAAGACCCTTCCTGGCCTCTACACCCC